>JBGSOJ010000187.1:0-2132 GCA_041739175.1 Sphingomonadaceae bacterium | reverse complement strand
GCCGATGAAGTCCTGCAACAGGGCGTGCGCGGCATCACCGATTTGATGATTATGCCCGGTCTCATCAACCTCGATTTCGCCGATGTCCGTTCCGTGATGCATGAGATGGGCAAGGCGATGATGGGTACCGGTGAGGCATCGGGCGACGACCGCGCCTTGGTCGCGGCGCAGGCGGCGATTGCCAACCCCTTGCTCGACGGCGTGTCAATGCAGGGGGCAAAGGGCGTCATCATCTCCATCACCGGCGGCGAAGATATGCGCCTAATGGAGGTCGATCAGGCCGCCAGCCATATCCGCGAACTGGTCGATCCCGACGCGAACATCATCTGGGGCAGCGCGTTTAATCCTGATCTCGAAGGCAAAATCCGCGTTTCCGTCGTGGCGACCGGCATTACCGAGGCGGGCGAGACGAACGTCCCGCAACCATCGCTTAGCTTTTCGCTCAACCGTCAGGCAAGTGCACCTGCACCTGCACCAGCACCAACCATGAGCTATGAGGCGACGCCATCGGTGGATAGTTTTAGCTCGGGCAACCGTTTGCGCAGCAATGATTTCGCATCGCCAGCGGCGGCTGCGCCCATGGAACCGGCGCCAACGCCGCAATCGCCGGTTGTTGAGCCGGAACACGAAGTGTCTGCGCGCCCGGGTTTCAGCTTTGCGGAAAATCCTGCGGACGATCTGCCCAAGGTATCACCAATCGAAGAACCTTATGCGCCGCCGGCCTATGACACGGGTTCGACCTTCGGCGACAGCGAAGGCGCGATGGCCGACGACAACGATCTGCTCGAATTGGGCAGCGAAGACATCGTTGAAGACGGCCCGGCGCCAAAATTTGGCGGGGCAGCAGAGCCCGAGCGCGCCGCGCCGCGTATCTCGACGGGCGGTGGCACTTTGTTTGAGCGGATGGCAAACCTCTCGCGCGGCGGCGTCAAACCAGACGACGGGGACGACAATGATGACGACGGCCTGTCAATCCCGCGCTTTTTAAACCGGCAAAACAATAAGTAAGCAGCGCTTGTTAACATTGTATAGGAATGGGGCGGGGCGATCCGCCCCTTTTTTTAGTGCCCTACGCACGCCGCCGCGCTTCGGCGCATGCGCAGCGCGGTTCGGCCAATGTTCAGATACCGGCCCTATTGCGGAAACCGCATGTTGCCTGCTATTGGCGCACAAGTGATTTGGTTAACATGGGGTCGCATCGGTGGTGGTCAAACCTTCCATATTTTACAATACGCGCCGCGCCGCCGGTCGCGCGATGGCCGCCCTGTGCCTATTGCCGATGGCCAGCGTGGTGGCGGTTCCTGCACCTCTGGCGGCGCAGAATTACGCCGGGAACGAGCGTCCGGGTGCTGCGGAGTTGCGCAATGCCGTGCGGCGATTGGCGCAAAATCCGCGCGATCTGGACGCGTTAATTGATGCAGGCAACGCCGCCTTGCAACTGGGCGACACCAACGCTGCCATCGATTTCTTCACCCGTGCGGAGGCCGTGTCTGGCGATAATGGCGATGTGAAAGTCGGCTTTGCAACCGCAATGTTGCGCAAAGAAAACCCGGTTGAGGCCATCCGCTTGTTCGATGAGGCGGTGCGTCTTGGTATGCCCGAACGCAGCTTCGCGCTCGATCGTGGACTGGCCTATGATTTGGTAGGCGATTTTTCCAGCGCAGAGCGGCAATATCAAATTGCGTCTTTGTCGGGCCCATCGGACCAGATTACGTTGCGCCGAGCGATATCGTTAGGCGTGCAGGGGCGGCAAGACGAATCGATGCGCCTGATGCAATCCTTGCTTGAGAAAAACGATCCCGGCGCATGGCGGGCGCAGGCGTTTATTTATGCATCCAATGGCAAAATGAAGGAGGCGGATGATGTCGCCAAATCCTTTTTGGGTCCACAAAAGGCCAGCGCGATGCAACCCTATTTTCAGCGTATGCCGCTGCTGACTCAAGCGCAAAAGATGGCGGCAATCCATTTTGGCCATTTCCCAACCAGCAATCTGGGGCAGGATAGCCCCGAAATTGCGGCGATGTCACGTGCGCCAAGCTCGGATCGGCTGACGCCGCAGGGGCAACCGTTCGGCCCACGCACGCCGCCAACAGTGACAGCAAACGCTGCGTCGGCTCCTGCTGCCGCCCCTG
>JBGSOJ010000150.1:0-6292 GCA_041739175.1 Sphingomonadaceae bacterium | reverse complement strand
GCGCCGCGCACCAGATCGCCATACACTTCGCTTAACGACGCAAACGCGCCCGCAACCAGCCCGCCGATGAGAACAAACGTCGCCATCGTCCCCGCCGTAATCCGCCCCGCCGCGACATCAAGCGACCCCAGCCACATGACGCCCAATAACCCACCGAAAATCATCGTCACCGCCATCGTGGTGAGCAAGGCGCGGATCGAAATCCGCCGCTTCGCCACCGCGAACGTCGCCTCGACAATCCCGCCAAAACGGCTGGTTTCGCGGGTTTCCTGCCCAAAGGCCTGGACAATTTTCATCGCGCCCAAGGTTTCGGAAATCGCCGTGCTAACATCCGCCACGCGGTCCTGACTTGCGCGCGAAACGGACGAGAGCTTTTTCGCGACAAAAACGATGGGCAGGATGATGATCGGAATGCCGATAATCAATATCCCCGCCAAATGCGGGGCAAGGTAAAACAAGGCGGCAATCCCGCCTACCCCCATCAACGCATTGCGCAGCGCAACCGAAATGGTGGTGCCGACGATTTGTTCGATGATGGTGGTATCAGCGGTCAGGCGGCTGCTGATTTCGGAGGGGCGGTTTTCCTCAAAAAAGCCCGGCTCCAGATGCATCAAATTCGCCTGCACATCGGCGCGAATGTCGGCGACCACGCGCTCGCCCAGCCAGCTGACAAAATAAAAGCGCGTCGCGGTGGCGAGCGACAGGATGACGATGATGCCCATCATGATGCGGAAATAGAAATTCAAATCCGCGCCGCCGTTGGCAAAGCCGTTATCGACGACTTGCCCAAAACCCCATGGAATCGCCAGCGACCCGCCTGCGGCCAGGATCAATGCGATACCGGCAAAGGCCATTTGCTTGGGATACGCCTTTAAGTAGGACCAGATGACGCGCAAATTGCCAATCGGTGCTTTCGGCTTTTTGCCCGTTTCTTCCGCGTCGTCTTCCTCTGCCAGCGCGGCGAGGCGACGCGAATGCGCGGCCTTTGCGGCGTCCATGTCGGCTTGCACGGCGGCGGTATCGGGTTCAGTGCTGGCCATTACGGGCGTTGCGGTGTTTTCCATGGCGTCGCTTTAGCCGCAATAAGGCCAACTGAAAAGCGGGGAGGTCAAGCGAGCCCCAAAATCTTATGCTGCTGTAACGATAGCCGCCATTTGGGGCGTTCCATCACAAATGCCATCGCGGCGGCCAAAGTTTCGGCGTTGCGCGTCGCGGCTTTGGCGGCATCCCCACCACATTGCGCGGTCATGTCCATGGGTTGGAGCAGAAAATGCGCGAAATCCCAATCCTCCATATTGGTGGCATCGACGCCAGCCTGCGGCCAGACGAGTTTCAACTCATCGCCGTCGCGCTGCACCACTTCCGACGCGCCCTTGGGCGAAATGCACAGCCAGTCGATACCCGGATGCGCGGGCAATGTGCCGTTGCTTTCCATCGCGATGGTGAAATGGGCGGCGTGCAGCGCGTCAACGATGGCGTCATCGACTTGCAGCATCGGCTCCCCGCCGGTCAGCACGATGAAGCGGTCGGCCTCACCCTCCCCCCAGATTTCGGCGCATTTTGCGGCAAGGTCAGCGGCGGAATAACGCCCGCCATTTGTCCCATCCATGCCGACAAAATCGGTGTCGCAAAAGGCGCAGACGGCGGCGGCGCGGTCGCGTTCCAGCCCGCTCCACAAATTGCATCCAGCAAAGCGGCAGAAAACGGCGCGGCGTCCCGCCTGCGCGCCCTCCCCCTGAAGCGTGAGGAAGATCTCTTTGACCGCGTAGGTCATTGGATAGCTCCGGCGTAGGTCATGCCAACACAGCGTAGTCGGTCGGGTCGGGCAGGCCCGCATCGGCAAAGCCCTTTTGCCTGAGTCGGCACGAATCGCACAATCCGCAATGCTTGCCATCCACCGTCGGGTCATAGCACGACCAGCTTTGCCCCGCATCCAACCCCAACCGCGCTGCCTCTGCCGCAATATCCGCCTTGCTCATATATTGCAGCGGCGCGTGGATGGTGAAGCCGTCTTGCTCATCCCCCGCCTTCGTCGCGATATTGGCCAGAGCCTCAAACCCCTTGATAAATTCTGGCCGGCAATCGGGGTAGCCGGAATAATCCAGCGCATTGACGCCAATGAATAGATCGCGCGCGCCGACCGCCTCCGCCCAGCCCAATGTCAATGACAGGAAAATCAGGTTGCGTGCGGGCACATAAGTGACCGGAATCCCCGGCTCCACCCCGCCCTTGGGCACATCAATATCATCGGTTAGCGCGGACCCGCCAAACGCCGAGAGGTTCATCGGCAAAGTGATATGCTTTGCCACATCAAGCATCGCCGCCACCCGCGCGGCGGCGAGCAATTCAATGCGGTGGCGCTGGTTATAATCTATAGTCAGCGCATGGACGGCATAGCCCGCCTCTTTGGCCAGCGCGCCTGCGACCATGGGATCCAGCCCGCCGGACAGCAGGACAACGGCTTTTTTGTGCGTTTCAACCATGTAACAGCCGCTACCGCAAGGGTCCGCCCTTTGGCAAGGCGGCGGCCGAAAAAAAGCCGGACCAGCGGGGGATGCTGATCCGGCAAAAAGGCATGGCTCGTCGTAAAAAGCCTATTAGGAGGAAAGCGAAGAACAAGTCTTCGCCTTTCTTATATGGGCACAACGGTAAAAATTGCGTTAACCACACAGCGATTATGGCGATGATTTGACCGTGCCTGTGCAACCTTTTGTCGCATTCCGCATTAAGCCGCGATATAGCGGCGGCGAACCTGCCTCATGGAGTTTGAATTATGCCCTCTGGCCTTGCTGCGCTGCTTGATGATGTTGCCCTGATTGCCCGCGTGGCCGCCGCGTCGATGGACGACATCGGTGTCGCGGCGGGCAAAGCGGGGACAAAGGCGGCGGGTGTGGTGATCGACGATGCGGCGGTGACGCCCGGCTATGTCACCGGCTTTACCCCGGCGCGCGAATTGCCGATTATTTGGCGGATTACCAAGGGGTCGTTTAAGAACAAGCTGATCTTCCTGCTGCCCGCCGCGATTTTGCTTAGCCAATTTGCGCCGTTTCTGATTATCCCGATCCTGATGCTCGGCGGCGCATATCTGTGCTTTGAGGGTGCGGAGAAACTGATCGAAAAACTGCGCCCGAAAAAGGAGCACGCGCTGGACGAAAGCCTCGCCGCATTGACCAGCGCGGAGCATGAGGAAAAAATGATCACTGGCGCGATCCGCACTGACCTGATCCTGTCCGGTGAGATTATGGCGATTGCGCTCAATGAACTTTCCGGCCTTGAAAGCTGGTGGCAACAGGCGTTGGCACTGGCCGCCGTGGGGATTGCGGTGACGGTGGCGGTCTATGGCGCGGTGGCGTTTATTGTGAAGATGGACGACATCGGCCTGCACTTGGCTCAGAAAGACAACGGCGCTGCGCAGGCATTGGGCAATGGCCTGGTGCGCGGAATGCCGTTGTTGCTGACCTTCCTATCGGTGGTCGGCACGGCGGCGATGCTGTGGGTTGGCGGCGGCATCATTGTGCACGGGATTGAGCATTTCGGCCTGCATACGATTCCCGATTTCATCCACCACGCCTCCGATGGTGCCGCCGCTGCGGCTGCCGTGGCGCAGGGGTTTGTCGGCTGGTTCGTTGAGGCGTTTCTCTATGGCATCGTCGGCGTGGTGGTCGGGGCGGCGTTGTTGCCTGTCGGGCGGATGCTGCATAAGCATTAGGCCTGTTTAGACATAGCCAAACGCGCGCGCGGCGAAGTACCCGGCGGCGAGAACAAACACCCCGCCGCTGATCCGCCGGATCAGGGCCAACGGCAGGATGCGCCCCAATCGTTCCTTCAACAGCACGGCAGGCACAATCGCCAGCATCAGCGCCAACCATCCGGCCAGCGCCACAATCCCCGGCTGCCCGCTGCGCGCCGTGAACGCGGCAATCAGGAACTGGCCTTTGTCGAGCAATTGCAACGCGGCAATGGTAACAAAGACGGTGAACACGACGCCCCATTTGCCGGGCTTTGGTATGCGCACCCTGGGTTTGAAAAGGAGCATCGATAGCCCCGCGCCCGCAAACGCCACCGCTTGCAACAACAGGAACAACCGCCCGGCGGTGCCCACATCGACCGATCCACGCATCGATGCCCCGGCGCCGACGCTGATGATGACATTCAGGGTGCAGGCGAGGATGACGCCGGTCAGCACCTCGCGCGTGCGGGCAAAATGCATCGCGCACGCAGCAGCAAGCAATTGCGGCGCGTCGCCAAGGCTGGCGAGCAGCACCGCAAGGAATGTCTGATAGAAATGATCCATGAAAACGCTCAGCCTGCGCCGCGCCGCTTAGGATGGGAAAGGGGCGGGCATAGAACGTGACGCATAATCGGGAGCCTTATCGAGTGCATATACTCTGGCAAATTGCGGTTAACATGGCGTAAAGCAGCGCGCCGCGCCGCACACAATCGGGCCAATCGCGGACAAAGCGCTTGACAATCGCACCGCCTTCGCACAGGGGAGGCGCGGAATGCGGCGATATTTGCGCCGCTTTTTTATTTTATAGCACTCGCAATTTTAAGGAATGGGCCATGGCCAAGCCAGCCACGATCAAAATTCGTCTGGTCAGCACTGCTGACACCGGGTTTTTCTACGTAACGAAGAAAAACCCGCGCAACACCACCGAAAAGATGAGCTTTCGCAAATACGACCCCGTCGTGCGCAAGCATGTTGAGTTCAAAGAAGCGAAGATTAAATAAGCCATTGGCGGGCCAAACCGCCGCTTATTCGTGTCGCGCATCCCTTTGAACCGGTAGAGCCACAGACCATGCACCAACCGCCCGAAACGATTCGCATCCACGGTCATCGCGCCTCCTGCGATGGCACGGGCGAGATTCCGGCGGCGTTGGGGCATCCGCGCGTGTGGCTTGAAATCGACGAAAAAGGCTATGTCGAATGCGGCTATTGCGATCGCCGTTTCGTGCAGATTGGCGGCCCGGCGGATACCGGCCCCGCGACCTGATCGCGCGTTCGGCGCTTGCCTGACCGCTGACCAAAAAAAGGCCCCTGTGATGGGGCCTTTTTTGTTGGGTAATGCGGGGAACCGTGCCTTAATAATAGGTGACGATAATATCAAACGTACCGCTGTACCGCCCCGAAGGCTGATTCGCGCCGACATTCAGCGTGCCGCCGACGCGCAAATCCAATAGCCCCGCGCTATTCAAAAAGCGGTTTACCGGGCCATTCAGCGTCAGTTGCGTCACATTCATTGTGCCGCCGCCGCCCTGTCTGGTCAGGACGGGGAGCGGACCGCGGTTCACCTGAATAAACTGCAACGGCCCGCCATAGGTCAGGAACTGCGCCGCCGCACCATCATTGCCCACTAAGGTCGGCCCCGTGGCTGGTCCGGTGCGGGTGCGGGCATCATTGTTGGGATTAATCACCACTGTCCCTGCCGACGTGCCGCGCAATATGGTCCCAAAGCGCAAGTCGGAGATGTTGATGATTTGCAACGGTTGCAGCACATTGGCGTTGACATCGGACTGCTGCGTTCCGGCGACTGCCGGGCTGCTCAGCAATCCAAGGCCAAGGGCCATGGTCCATGCGCCGCGATTGCTCGCGCGTTTCAAAGTTTGTTCGTTCCACACAAGAAGGGTATTAGCGGGAAAACCCCCAACAATTCGTTGTGCGCCTGTGGTTAACGCACATTAACGCAAATCCGCCAAAAAGCGCGGAAATGCGTGATTCACTCTGGCGCGGGGCTGGACGCACGCCATAAAAGATATAAAGGCTTATCGAATGTATGCACTTTTTTTGGTTATGGCAGGCGGCGCGATTGGCGCGGGATTGCGCTTTTTGACGGGCAAGGCGGCGCTGGCCAGCTTTGGGCCCGATTATCCCTATGGCACGCTGGCGGTCAATGTCGCGGGCGGGTTGTTGATGGGCGTCCTTGCCGCCAGCCTCGCGCGGATGGGCGCGGGCGGGGAGAATTGGCGCTTGTTTCTGGGCGTGGGCGTGCTTGGCGGCTTTACCACCTTTAGCGCGTTTTCGTTGGAACTCGCGACCATGATTGAGCGCGGGCAGATGGGCGGCGCGTTCGTCTATGCCTTGGTATCGGTCGCGGCGTCGCTGGCGGCTTTGTTCGCCGGAATGACTGCCGCACGCAGCCTAATGGTGCCGGCATGAGCGACGAGCCCGACTTTGACGACGCCCTCGACGGCCCAGAAGCCGATAATGCGCAAACCCCGCAGGCGGACAACGCCCCTGCGCAAACGCATGTCATTGCCGATGATGACAACGACATCCGGCTTGACCGCTGGT
>JBGSOJ010000147.1:0-2751 GCA_041739175.1 Sphingomonadaceae bacterium | reverse complement strand
GGCGGCGTATCGGCGGGCGCGGCCTGCGCCAATACGGGCGCGGGGATAAGGAGGAGCGCGCTGACCAGCGCCGTGCGGGTGAACAGGGGGGAAAGATTGTGTTTCATGGAACCGCCTTAGCGGGTATGTTATATTATATCAATGTAAATTTGGCGAGAGGCCGGAACTGCGGCTCCTATCCCTTCTCCCCTATCCCTTCTGTAAGGCCTTCAACGCATCGCCGAGCAGTTCAAAATCCTTCGACCGGGGGCTGTTCTTGCGCCAGACCAAGGCAATTGATCGATAGGCGTGCTCCGCCAGCAACGGCCGTGCCACAACATCGGTGCCATTCAAAAGCCCGGCCTTAATCGCCATTTCGGGCAATAAGGTCAGGCCCAATCCATTGTCCACCATCTGCACCAATGTGTGCAAACTCGTCCCCATCATCGTTGCCGATGCGCGCAGTTCGGGGCGGTTGCATGCGGACAGGGCATGGTCCTTCAAACAATGGCCATCGACCAGCAACAGCAGGCGGTTTTCGTCGATCAGCGCGGGATCAACCTCGGCAGGCGGGTCGCGCGGGTCGTTTTTGGAGAAGGCGACGAACAACGCATCGTCGAACAAGGCCATGCTGTCCACATCGCCGCAGGCATAAGGATGCGCCAGCAGGACGCAATCAACCTGTCCATGGTGCAGCGATTGGCACGCCTCCGCGCTGGTTTCCTCGCGCAGGTAGAGTTTCAAATCGGGATATTGCCGCCGGATCGCGGGCAGCAATTGGGGGAGCAGGAACGGCGCAATCGTCGGGATGACGCTCATGCGCAGTTCGCCCGACAACGGCGCACCGGCGGATTTTGCCATATCGGCAAGCTCCTCCGCCTCGCGCAGAATCCGGTGCGCTTTCGCCACTATCCGCTCCCCCAGCGGCGTAAAGCGCACCACGCGGCGCGTGCGCTCAACCAGCATCACGCCAAGCAGGGATTCCAATTCGCGCAGCCCCGCCGACAAAGTCGATTGCGTGACATAGCAGGATTCCGCCGCTTTGCCGAAATGGCCATGCTCCTGCAACGCGACCAGATATTGCAATTGTTTCAGCGTCGGGAGGTAGGCGGACATGAAAGAAGCCTTTTGTTCGATTTATTCGATTAGTTCCGCCCATTTAATCGACGCACCCCCCGCTTACAAGCCGCGCTCGGCAAAAAACGCCGCCCCATTGGCCGCTGCTCTTCCCAAAGCGCCCTGCGTGGCTTATTTGCATATGGCAAAAGGACGCCGCCGCATGTTTGACGATTTAATCCGCTACCTCGATTCCATCCGCGCGCGCGATCCTGCGCCGCGATCGCGGTGGGAGGTGTTGCTCTATCCCGGCGTCTTGGCGATGGGGCTGCACCGGATTGCGCATTGGCTGTTTCAGGGGCAGATGTTTTTCCTTGCGCGCTTTATTAACCATTTGGCGCGGCTGCTGACCGGCATCGACATTCATCCCGGCGCGACGATTGGGCATAACCTGTTCATCGATCATGGCTTTGTGGTGATTGGGGAGACCGCCGAAATCCATGATAATGTCACGATTTATCAGGGCGCGACTTTGGGCGGGACCAACCCCACCAACGGCGTCGGCGGCAAACGGCACCCGACGATACAGGACGGCGCGATTATCTCCTTGGGCGCGGCAATCCTTGGCCCGATTACCGTCGGCAAAGGCGCGCGGATTGGCGCGAATGCGGTGGTGACCAAGGACGTGCCCGATGGCGCAACGATGGTCGGCATCCCCGCGCGCAGCACGTTGGTTGAGGTGAAACCCGCGACGCAGGACTTCGTCCCCTACGGCACGCCGTGCAGCGAGTTGTTTGATCCCAACAATCAGAAAATCGAGTTGCTGCAATGTGAGGTGGAACGCCTGTCCAAAGTCATCGCCGCGCTGGCCGAGGAAAAACGCGCGCGGGCGGGCAAGGATACAGCGGCGGGCGCGACTATCGAAACGGGGCCCCAAAAAACCGCGACCCCCAAAACCGCGACCCCGAAAACCGCGACCCCGAAAACCGCACATGTGGCGTTGGCGAAAAAGGCGGCTGACGCAGGCGAATGAGCATTATCGCGCCCTTTCCCACCTCCAGCAACACGCCGGGCCGCCCCACGCAAACCGGCTTTGACCGCGCCGAATTGACGCAGATATTGAACCTCTACGGCCGCATGGTCGCGGCGGGGCATTGGCGCGATTATGCAATGGATATGGAGCGGGACTATGCCAGCTTTTCTGCGTTCCGCCGCACCGCCGAACGCCCCGAAATCCGCATCGAAAAACGCCCTGCGCTGCGCGCGAAGCAGGGGATGTGGACGCTGTATGGTGAGGGCGGGCAAGTGTTGAAACGCGGGCATGAGCTATCGGGCGTGCTCGCGCCGGTGGAGCGGCGGTTGATTAAATTGGCGGATTGACCCCTCCACCGCTTCGCGGTCCCCCTCCCCGTGCCGGGGAGGTCAAGCAACGCCGCAAAACCTCCCCATTATGGGGAGGGGGACCATGCGCAGCATGGTGGAGGGGCTCAGGAAAGCCGCAACCCCGCGTATTCCTCAACCCCCGCCATCAAATTGAGGTTCTGCACCGCCGCGCCGCTGGCCCCTTTGCTGAGGTTGTCGAGCGTGGCGATGAGGCGCACTTGACCGCCATCTGCGCTGGCGAACACATACAAATCCATGCCGTCGTTCGCCGCCGCGCCTTCGTGTAGCAGGATTTCGTCGACGCCCGCGCTGCCGCGCACCCGCACCGCCGCT
>JBGSOJ010000135.1:0-7513 GCA_041739175.1 Sphingomonadaceae bacterium | reverse complement strand
AGCGGCGTCGCGCATCCGCTCAAACAGCGCCGCATCGCGGGTGGGATCGCCGATGCTGTCGGGCAAGAGGCTGGCGGCGTGGGCAATCAACGCTTCGTTGAAATCCTCCCCGCCCAGCCGGTTGTCGCCCGCCGAGGCGCGCACCTCGATAATGCCGTCGAACATCTCGACCAAAGAGACATCGAAGGTGCCGCCGCCAAGATCGAACACCAAAAACGGCTCCTCCAAATCGCGCTGATGTATGCCGAATGCCAAGGCAGCAGCGGTGGGTTCGTTGATCAGCCGCTCCACCTGAAGGCCCGCAAGCTCGCCCGCGCGGCGGGTGGCGCGGCGTTGCTTGTCGTTGAAATAGGCGGGCACAGTGATGACCGCGCCGGTTACCTCGGTGCCCAAATGCCGCTCCGCATCGCCCTTAATCTGGCGCAGCACCATCGCCGACAATTCCTCCGCACGGAAGGATTTGCGGCCCAGCGACAGCGATTTGTCGGTGCCCATCCACCGTTTGAAGGCAGTGGCGGTTTTTTCGGGCACATGCGCCTGCCGCTCGCGCGCGGCCATGCCGATCAGGAAATTGTTATCCTCGCCAAGGCTAACCGCCGAGGGGGTCAGGAAATCGCCCAACGCATTGGGAATCAGGCGCGGCTCGCCATCGGCAAAATAGGCCGCCGCGCTGTTGGTGGTTCCCAAATCAATGCCGATTATCATGCTGCCCCCGCTTGGCCGTGGTATGTCGCCGCCCTTTCATCGAAGCGCGCCGCTTACCAGTCAAGGCCAGATTATCCGCAGGCGTCGCTTTTTTGCCCGCAGCGTTATTGAATTACACACTTACGATAAGTGAATGTTTTTGTTTGCCGGAACTAAGTCCGATGGGTATTCGTTGTCCGGTAAACGCAACCCCAACCACTCAACTAACAAAGGAACATATTATGTCATTACATATTGGCGATATCGCCCCCAATTTCACCGTCGCCACGCAAAAGGGTGAGATTACCCTGCACGATTGGGCAAAAGGCAAATGGGTTTTCTTCTTCAGCCACCCGGCCGATTTCACCCCCGTGTGCACCACCGAAATGGGCCGCACCGCGCAATTGGCGGCGGAATTTGAAGCACGCAATGTCCTCTCGCTTGGCCTGTCCACCGACAGCGTTGAGGAGCATGAAAAGTGGATTGCCGATGTCAACGAAACGCAAAACACCGATTTGCAATTCCCGATTATCGCTGATCTCGATTTGGAAATTTCCAAACTTTATGATATGATCCACCCCGGTGAGAGCGAAACCGCCGCTGTCCGTTCGGTGTTCATCATTGATCCGGAGATGAAAATCCGCCTGACGATGACCTATCCGATGAGCTGCGGCCGGAACTTTGATGAAATTCTGCGCGTTATCGATGCGTTGCAATTGGCCGATGCAAAGCGGATTGCGACGCCCGCCGATTGGCAAGTGGGCAAGGATGTGATCATCCCGCCGTCGATCAAAAATGAAGAGGCAAAAGATCTTTTTCCACAGGGTTGGAACGAACTTCGCCCCTATCTGCGCTTAACTAACGTCGCATAGTAATCGATTGCGATTTCGATAGTGTAATGAGTTTGCGGCATTGACACGTCCCCTGACCAAGTTGACCCGTCACTGCCACATCAGACTGCCCCCTGCCTAAACCAAGGCAGGGGGTATTTTTGTGCGCCCACTTAATGCCGATAGGCGCGCGGCAGTGCCCCGTCATCGTCCGCCAAATAGCGGTCGCGAAGGCGCTCCTGCCGGTTGCCCATTGGTTGCTCAACACCGCCAATCATCACATATTCGGCGGTGCTGGAAATTTCCAACGGGTCGCCCGTCCAGATCACAATATCGGCGCGCGCGCCCGCTTTCAATACGCCCATCTTTCCGCCGTGGCCCATGATTGTCGCAGGGACGGAGGTAATCGCCGCCATCCCCTCATCCCAGGTCAGCCCCGTTGCGCCCGGCACGCGGCCAAGCGCGACCAGATTGCCCGCATATTGCGGCGTATAGCGCAATTGGTGCGCATCGCGGTCGTCGATCATGCCAATCGCGACGATAACGCCCGCGTCCTTCATCCGGCCAATGTTGCTTTGCGTCGCCCCGCGCATGGCGAAATTGACGGGCAGGTCATTCAGCGCGCTGGCGATCACCGGCACATTGGCGGCGGCGATTTCGGGCGCAACCATCCACCCCTCGCTCACGCCGACAAGGATCAGTTTCAGCTTCGGATATTCGGATTTCAGCGCGAGCACTTGGCGAATATCGGTGGCGCCCTCCACATGCACCATCATCGGAATGTCGCCGTTCATCGCGGAAATCAGCACCCGCGCATCCTCGACGCGGAGCAGGCCGTCGTCGAAATCATCCTCGCCATCGGCGTAATCCTGCGCCTCACGGAATTTCGCACGCAGCAGGGCGTGGCTGCCCATGCGGCTGCCGCCTGCCGCATTTGCGCCGCCCTCGCCCATGTCCACGAACAGGAACGCGCGGCGTTTGGTGATCGGGCTTGCGTCTGAACCCAGGTCGATGACTGCGCCCAGGCCGCCGAAAATGTCATTGCTGGCGTTCGGCGCAACCACCGCGCGGGTGATACCGGCGCTGCGGTTAATCGCAATCGGATTGCGGCTTGGGTCGATGCCATAAGCGACATCAAGGCTGGCGGAAAAGCCGCTGCGCCCGCCGGTGGCGTCGTTGGACCCCGCGACGGCGTCAACCTCGATAAGGCCAAGCCGGCTAAAGCCCGCGACAATGCCGGGCGTGACAAATTGCCCATCGGCGCGGATGACGCGCGCGTCGGCGGGCACCGCGACATTGGCGCCGACCGCAACGATAGTCTCATCGCGGATGAGGACCGTCGCGCCCTCCATCGGCGCGCTGCCATCGCCGACGACTACCGTGCCGCCCATAATCGCAACGGTTTCGGCCATCGCGGGCGCGGATACAGTTAGAAGGAGTGCAGCAAATATTTTTGGGGCGCGTTTCGCAAAATGCCTCATTTGACGTCTCCTTCGCCCGGTTGGCCAAGCTCAAAATCGGACACAGGCCGCCGTTTGGGATCGTTGGCATCGAACAACAACGCGCCGTCCACCCACACGCGATCGGGCCGCGCGTAGACCGACAACGGATTGCCATTCCACAGAACGACATCGGCCATTTTGCCAGGCTTCAGACTGCCGGTCATGCCGTCGATGCCCATCGCCTTTGCGGCGTTGAAGGTGATCCAGCTTATCACCGTGGCATCGGGAATATCGACGCCCGCGCGCCGCGCGTCGGCCTGCGCCTTTGCCGCCTCTTGGTTCAGACGCTGGATTTGATTCTCATCGTCGGAGTGAATGACGACGCACGCGCCGCGTTTGTGCAATATGGCGGCGTTTTCGGGGATGGCGTCATACGCCTCCATCTTAAAGCCATACCAGTCGGCCCAAATCGCGCTGCACACGCCTTCGCGCGCCAGCATATCGCCGATCTTATACGCCTCCACCGCGTGGTGGAATGCGGTGACTTTATAGCCGAATTCCTTGCCCATATCGATGACAATCGCCATTTCATCGGCGCGGTAGCAATGGTTGTGGATCAGGATGTCGCCGGAGAGAACACCTGCCAAAGTCTCCATGCCAAGGTCACGCGTGACGCGCTCTCCGGCGTCCAATTTGCGCTTATACTCCTGCGCCGCAATCCATGTTTGCCGGTTGACGGCAAGGTTGCCCATGCGCGTGGAGGGCATCCGCCCCTTGGACCCATAGACGCGTTTCGGGTTTTCGCCGCACGCCATTTTCAGGCCATAAGGCGCGCCGGGGAATTTCATGCCCTGCACCGTGGTTGCGGGCACATTTTTCAGCGTGACCGAACGCCCGCCCATCAGGTTCGCACTGCCCGGCAGGACCTGCAGCGCGGTTATCCCGCCATTCGCCATCGCGCGCGAAAAGCCGGGATCCTGCGGCCAGACGCTGTGTTCGGCCCAAACCTCGGGCGTTGTTGGGTCGGTGGCCTCATTGCCATCATCATGCGCCGCGACCGAGGGCGTGGGATAGTCGCCCAAATGGCTATGAATATCGATAATGCCCGGCGTCACAAACTTGCCCGTGCCGTCAATCACCGCGATGTCAGCAGGGATTGGCGTCTCCGGCCCACCGACCGAAGTGATTTTGCCATCGCTCATAAAGAGCGTGGCGTTCTCAATCTTTCCGCCTTCCCCATCGAACAAGGTCACATTGGTGATCGCGGTGGCCATGCCGGGATAGGCCTTATAGGTGGAGGCGTAAGGTGCATCGGCGGTTTTGGCGGCGGCGGGGGTTGCCGCATTGCTGCTCGCCCCCTGCCCGCCGGTGGTTCCGGTGCACGACGCCAATGCGGCGGCAAGGACGGGAAGGGCGAAGCGAGCCGTTTTGCGCATGTCGATTATCCCTTCGTCGCCGGACGCAGCCCAGCGGCGGCCGCCTCCCCCATTTCGGATTCGCCCGCCAAAGCGTCATCATCGGCCAGCGTGTCGAGGTGCATCAGTTTCTTGATCAAAGGACTAATCACCAACACGCCGACGCCGACGGCAATCGCGAACCAACCCACGGTGCTGTAAACGCCCAGCACGACGGCCTTGCCCGCTTCTTCACCCACGCCCTCCGCGCCCGTGGCGGCGGCAATCAGGCCAGCGGCGAAGTTGCCGGTGGCGCTGGCAAAGAACCATGTACCCATGATCAGCGACGCCATATGCGCCGGGGCCAGCCGGTTCATTGCCGACAGACCGACAGGCGACAGGCACAACTCGCCGGTGGTGTGGAGCAGATAGATCAGGAAGATAAAGATCACCGGTGTTGGCACATCAACGCCCACCGACTGCGCGCCCCAGACGAGCACAAGGAAACCTAGGCCAACCTGCACCACGCCAAGGCCGAATTTGAACGGCGCGGAAGGCTCCTTCCCCTTGCGGCCGAGCCATGTCCATACCGTCGCAAAAATCGGCGCAAGCAGGATGATGTAAATCGCGTTGATCGACTGGAAGGTCGAGGCGGGAACCCCGGCGCGGTCCACATGGCGGTCGGTGAACAGGTTCAGCGACGACCCAGCTTGCTCAAACAAGGCCCAAAACACAATCGACGTAACGATAAGGAACATCGCGGCAAAAATACGATCGCGGTCCTCAGGTGCCAGCTTGGTCACGGCGGTGAACAGCACATAGGCCACCAACGCGCCGCCAAAAATGCCCAGCAATCCGCCGACCAACGATTGATATTGCACCAAGACCCAGCAAATGCCGACCAGCACGACGCCGATTGCGTACATGCTCCATTCGGTTTTCTTTGCCAATGGCTTAGGCGGTTCGCCGCGGCCCAGCAGAAACGGCTTGCCCCAGATAAACACCAGCAAACCGGCCAACATGCCAATCCCCGCCAGACCAAAACCATAGCCCCAGCCATAGGTTTCACCGATATAGCCGCACAGGAGCGAGCCCAAGGCTGCGCCCAAGTTAATGCCCATATAGAAAATGGTGTAAGCACCATCGCGGCGCGCATCGGTGCGGGGATACAATTGCCCCACGATGACCGAAATGTTCGCCTTCAGGAAGCCCGAGCCAACGATAATCAGCGCCAGCGCGAGCCAGAACACATTGATCATTGGATTGGCCGTATGCCCCGCCCCGGCATCGCCCTCAAACGCCATAAAGAAATGGCCGAGCGTCAGCAGCACCGCGCCAAACATCACCGCTTTGCGCTGCCCCAGATATTTGTCGGCAAGGTACCCGCCAACCACCGGCGTAATATACACCAGCGCGGTATACGCGCCGTAAATCACACCCGATTCGCTGTCAGAATAGAGCCAATGCTTGGTGAGGTAAAAAATCAGCAGCGCGCGCATGCCGTAATAGGAGAAACGCTCCCACATTTCGGCGAAAAACAGGACGAATAGTCCCTTGGGGTGACCCAAAAATGTGCCGGCACTATCGCCGTGCGGCAAGCTATGCGATGCCATAGACCCTCGACCTCCTGAGAATGTTTCTTTATGCCCCGCTGAACGCAGGTGCATGGTTAAGCCCGCTAGCCTAACCGAAAAATTGCGTCTGTGAAGAACATTATTTCAATTTTAAGAACTCTGCCCTCGGAAAGGCCCAAAATGTTCAATGATGATAGCAGCTTGGCGCAATACCTTGCCACGCGCCGCTCCGCACGCCCGCGGGATATGGCGGGGGCGAAGCCGGATGATGCCACGCTGCACGCAATTGCCGCGATGGCGACGCGCACGCCCGATCATGGCAAATTGACCCCGTGGCGGATGATTGTCGTTGAGGATGCGCGGCGGACGGCGTTTAAGGCATTGTTGGAGCAGGCTTTTCTGGCTGCCAACCCCAATGCCACGCCCGGCCAAGTGGCGACCGCGACGGCCATGGCGGACTTTGACGCGGGCCTGATCATCACCACCTTTGCGCCGCAGCCGTTCGCCAAAATCCCGCTGTGGGAGCAGGAATTAAGCGCGGGGGCATTGTGCATGAACCTGCTCCACGCGGGGCACGCACACGGCTTTGTCAGTGGCTGGGTCAGCCCGTGGCCGTGCAGCGATGCAACGGTGCGCGCAGCATTATGCGCGGAGGGAGAGCGAATCACCGGCTTTATCTATTTCGGTACCCCCGGCGTGCCGTTGGAGGAACGCGGCCGCCCCGAACCGGCGGATGTCATCCGCAGCTTCTAGGGTCAGGATGCATTAAATTCACCGCCTAGGCACCAAAATGGCGAACAGGTCGGGTGAATTGGGCCGCCGCAAAGTGTGGTTCACTTGGCAAGGCGCAATTTGCCCGAGATGGAAGCCATTTTGATGTCCGAAGGATTTGGCCCATTTGGCCCCTGCCGTCGTTGGAAAAGCTAGCCCTAGAACCACTAGGCCGTCGCTTTCCCGCCTAGCCAGAAGCCAAATGGCCTCAAACCTCGGCGGTGTATTTAATGCATCCTGACCCTAAAGCGTCGCCAGCAATTTCTCCGCCTCACCCCGCGCGGGCATATCGGCATCGGCAAGCGCGGTTTTCAGCGCCGCCTTCGCTTTCTTCGGCTGCTCCGCATTCAGATAGGCGCGCGCCAGATGGTAATGTATAAAGCCATTGTCCGGCACCATCGCCGCCGCCTTTTCCAGCAATTGCACCGGAACGACCTTCAATTCCGCCTGCTCGGTCAGGACATAGCCATAGACATGCGTGGCCAGCGGGCTGCCCGGGTTAATCCGGTACGCCGCCGCCGCGTAATGTACCGCGCGGTCCACTTCCCCCGATAATGCCAACGCGCGCGCCATATCGGCCAGCAAACGCGGATCATGCGCGCCGGTGCGGGCGACCAACGCGCGGCCATAGGCAATCGCCTCCGCCCAGTCGCGGTTCTCCATCGCGACGTCAAACCGCAATTGCTGCGCCGCCATGCTGTCGGGATTCGCCGCTTCGAATGCGTCAAGCATGGCCATCGCATCGCTATCCCGCTCCAACCGAATCAGCACATCGAACAGACGCATCATCACCGGCGTGCCGAAATGCAGTTCATGTG
>JBGSOJ010000134.1:0-2225 GCA_041739175.1 Sphingomonadaceae bacterium | reverse complement strand
TATCGGCCGTCACCGCCGCAGCGGCGACCATCACGCCAAGCGCGCGCGCGCCAGCAAACATGGCAATATCCAAAAACCCCAACAACGCGCCGCCGTGCAAATGGCCCGCGATATTGCTGTGCGATTCATTGGGGTAAAAGCGCACGGTTGCGCCGCCATCCGCATCCGCACGCGTCAAAATCGGCTGAAATTGCGTGTTGAAGCGATGCTCATCCTCAGGCCGCAATGACCATGCCATCCATCCCGGGTGATCGGGATGGGCGGCATATACGATATGCTCCAACCGGCTTTGTGCGTCACTCATCTCGGCGCGGGGGTTAGGCAGCGCGCTCGGCCATCATTTTCTTGGTTTCGGCAATGGCGCGCGCGGGGTTCAATCCCTTCGGGCAGACATTGGCGCAATTCATGATGGTGTGGCACCGATAAAGGCGGAAGGGATCCTCCAACTCGTCGAGCCGCTCGCCGGTATATTCATCGCGGCTGTCGGCGAGCCAGCGATAGGCTTGCAACAGGATGGCGGGGCCAAGGAACTTGTCGCTGTTCCACCAATAGGATGGGCACGATGTTGAACAGCATGCGCACAGGATGCACTCATACAGGCCGTCCAATTTCTCGCGCTCTTGCGGGCTTTGCAGGCGTTCTTTGCCCGATGGTGTTGGGGTTACGGTTTGCAGCCATGGCTTGATCGAGGCGTATTGCGCGTAAAAATGGCTGAAATCGGGGACAAGGTCCTTGATGACTTCCATGTGTGGCAGCGGGGTGATTTGCACTTCCTTGCCCACGCAATCTTCAATCGCGGTGGTGCAGGCAAGGCCGTTTTTGCCGTTGATGTTCATGCTGCACGACCCGCAAATCCCTTCGCGGCACGACCGGCGGAAGGTGAGCGATGGGTCCTGCTCATTCTTCATTTTGATAAGCGCGTCGAGCACCATTGGGCCGCAATCGTCCATGTCGATTTCAAACCGATCATAGCGCGGATTTTGGCCCGAGTCGGGGTCATAGCGATAGACCTTGAACGTGCGCGTCTTTGCGCCGCCCGATTTATGAACCTTACCCTTCGCCGAAATGCGGCTGTTTTTGGGAAGAGAAAATTCCGCCATGTGCCCAGATGTCCCTAAATGTTGGTCGTTGTTCGGCTTTTGCGATAGCCCAATCTGACCATGGGTCAAATGCAAAATGGTGATGTCGACGATAGTTTCCGTCAATTAACCGGCACCTATCGGCACGCCAGCCGTGCGGCGTCAATCGCGCTGGCCGCGCCCGACAGGGTATAGCTGTCCACCAACGCGCGCCCATCGCGGCCCAATGTTTCAATCGACAACGACCGGGCGGATCGCATGGCGGCAATCAGCGCCTTGTCCATTTGCGCATTGCGGGCAAAGGCATCGCGCCCTTTGCCGGACAGGCGGAACCGCCGCCCCTCCACCGTCACGCTAATCGCGGCGTTGGCGGATGCCTCGCGCGACAGGCGGGTATAAACCTGCGGCTGTGTTTTGGCGGTCAGCACGACGGAGAGGTAGCCATCGCGGCGCTCGCCATCCTCCGGTTGCGCAATCGTAATTGCGTGGCATCGGCCACCATCGGCAAACGCGCCCCATTGGCCATATAGGCCGACTGCCTCCGCCATCACCGGCGCGGCCATGGCAAGGGCGGCGGCAAGAATCACCCATTTCGGACCAGTCCGCGTGCCGATTTGTCCTGCCATTGCCCGAATGTCCCGCTTTTCAACAAATAAATCCGCAATTAGCAAAGCATCCGCCTTGAGTCCAAGGCGATATGCGTTACACAGTACCGCTAGATTTCAGTGCGCCTTTGCGCATGATGTGTCGTCACTATGGGGCCGCCGGTCTGGCGGACGGGAGAATATAAACAGTCATGAAAGCCATTATTGACCGCGCCATTCTGCTTAAGGGGCTGGGCCATGTGCAATCCGTGGTTGAGCGGCGGAACACGATTCCCATCTTGTCGAACGTGTTGTTGGAGGCGAAGGCCGACGGCCATTTGCGCCTGATGGCGACCGACCTTGACCTGCAAATCGATGAGACGATCCCCGCGATTGTCGAAACGCCCGGCGCGACCACCGTGTCGGCGCACACGTTGTTCGATATCGCGCGCAAGTTGCAGGAAGGCAGCGAGGTACAATTGTCCGCATCCGAAGGCAAGATGCAGGTCGTGGCGAATCGGTCGCGGTTTAACCTTCAAACCCTGCCCCGCGATGACTTCCC
>JBGSOJ010000118.1:0-6076 GCA_041739175.1 Sphingomonadaceae bacterium | reverse complement strand
GCCGAAGCTGCCGCCGCCGCCGCTCCAACCGCCACCGCCAAAACCACCGCCACCAAAGCCACCAAACCCGCCGCTGGAACGTCCGCCGCCGCCCCAAATAACGACCGGCGGGCTCCAACCGCCGCCCCAGTCGTCATCGTCATCGTCGTCCTTATCCCAAGGACGCTTTGCCTTCGATTTGTGTTTTTTGCCTATGCGCGAGAATGACCGGATCAGCGGTAGGATGAATACAAAAAAGATGATGAGCCAGAATATGACCGTGCCAATACTGACCCCGCTGCTTTCCTCGGCATCGCGCGCGGCCTGTTCCTTGGCCAGCGCCTCCAATTCCTCGGGCGTCAGTTGCATCTGGGTAATGAGTTGATCGGTGGCCTTGTCGATACCACCAAAAAAATCGCCGCTTTGGAACGCGGGGCGCAAAGTATTGCGGACAATCCGGCCCGCAAAAGCATCGGTCACATACACTTCGGTACCACGGCCCGTGGCAATCCACATTTTCTTATCATTGGGCGCAATGAGAAGCAGCAGACCATCGTCGCGCGCTTTGTCGCCCAGCCCCCAATGCTCGCCCAAGCGGAAAGCGTAGTCGGAGACTTCATAGCCGTCCAGACTGTTCACCGTCGCAATCGTCATCTGTCGTTGCGTCTTAGCTTGCAACCCACGGATTTTGCCGTCGAGCACCGCTTCTTGCTCCGGCGTCAATATATCCGCTTGATCCACCACGGGGCCGGTGAGTTTGGGGAAATCCTGAGCGAAGGCAGGTAGGGCAATGAAAAACATCGCCAGCACGGCGAGCAGGAGCGCTATTAAGCGCTCCTGCCGCATTTGGAATAGAGGTTGGGCCATAATGCCCATCATCCCCGCTTAGTTATCGAACTTAACGGTGGGCGCCTTTTCCGCACCAGCCGCTGCCTTAAACGGCGTCATTGGCTTGGCGCCGTGGATAATCTTAGCGCCGATGGCATCCGGGAAGGTGCGGATGGTGGTGTTATAATCCTGCACCGCCTCATTGTAGAGGCCGCGTTCGCGGTTGATGCGGTTTTCGGTGCCTTCCAATTGCGTCATCAAATCGGCCATCAATGTGTTTGACTGCAACTGCGGATAGGCCTCTTGCAACTGGCGGAAATTGCCCAGCGCCAGTGTGACGCCGTTTTGCGCCTCTTGGTAAGCGGCAACTTTCGCTGGGTCGGTTAAATCGTCGGCGCTTAGCGTAATTGCATTGGCATTCGCGCGCGCCTGCGTCACACCGACGAGCACGTCCTTCTCTTGCTTCATAAACGCGCCAGCCGTTTCGACCAACGCGGGAATCAAATCGGCGCGGCGTTGATACGCGGCCTCAACATTCGCCCAAGCCGCCTTCGCTGCTTCTTCCTTCGTCGGCACGCTGTTGATGCCGCAACCCGAAAGCGTCAAGACAATCGCCGGAACCGCAAGCAAATGCGTGATATGTTTAGCCATGAAACCAATTCCTCCAAAAAGCCCCATAAGGGCCGCCCGACCCCAAAGATAGGCGGACGCGCGCGGGAGCGCAACAATCCCCTCGACTTTTTCGGCGCAATGCGCAAATCAGGACAAAGGAAATTAGAATTGGGGACAATCTATGATACAGGAATTTAAAGATTTTATCGTGCGCGGCAATGTTTTGGACTTGGCCGTTGGCGTCATCATCGGCGGTGCGTTTGCAACCATCACCAAAAGCCTGACCGAGGATTTGATTATGCCCGTGGTGGGCTGGATCTTTGGCGGCGTGGATTTTGCTAATAAGTTTATCTTGCTCGGCACCGTTCCCACCGGCGTCGATGCGACGGATTATGCGAAATTGAAAGAGGCAGGCGTTGCCATGTTGGGCTATGGCGCGTTTATTACCGCCATTATCAATTTCCTGATTTTGGCGTTTGTCGTGTTCTTAATTGTGCGCAGCGTTAACAAGGCGTTGAAAACGAAGATTGCTGAGGCCGGCCCAACCGAAGTCGATTTGCTCGCCGAAATCCGCGACGAACTGCGCAAAAGGCCTTAGCGGCCCGCGTTGCCGATGACACGAGCAAGGGGCGTAGGGACCGTTACCTGCGCCCTTTTTTCGTCCGTTTTCTTGTCATTCATACAAAAGCCGCTATATCGGCTTGGTCTCCCTCGGGGGACTATGACGATAAACCGTGCCGTATAATAGGCACAGCGGACCCGGGGGCGGTACCCGGCGGCTCCACCATTACCCGGTTTCGGCCGGATATTGATGGGGCCGAACTAGGATCGACGTGTGTTCAAAAACGGTGTCTTCGTTCGGGCTGAGTAACCCGTTAAAGGCTCAAAACCAATAGGTGCAAACGATAACGAAGCACTTGCTCTTGCTGCGTAATTGAGGCCCTCACGGGCTAAAATTATTAGGTAAGAACGCGGCCGAACCGGCCGGGCAACAGGAAGGTTACAGCGGCACGGGGGACGCCGGGCAACAGAAGTCCCCCACCTCTAAGTTTGGCCAGCGAAAGGTCGCCGGGCAACAGAATCCGGGGACTTACTCTCAATCAAATACAATCACTGACCGCGCGATTTTGCCCGTTTTCATTTCGGTGAACGCCTCATTGACTTGTTCCAGCGCAATGCGGCGCGAAATCATGGCATCAAGATCCATTTTGCCTGCCATATAGGCATCCACAATGCGCGGCATATCTACAGGGAAGCGATTGCTACCCATCATCGAGCCTTGAATTTTCCGTTCCTCCAAGAACGCCGCGCCCGGGAGCGAAACCATTTCCCCCTGCGGAATCATCCCAATTACAGTGGCAAGACCGCCGCGGCGCAGCATCATGAACGCTTGCGTCGCTGTTACCGCCAACCCGATACACTCAAAGGCATGATGCACCCCGCCTTTGGTCATTTCGACCACATCGGCGGCTGTCGTGTCGCCCGCAACCACAAAATCGGTTGCTCCAAATTGCCGGGCAAGCGCCTCTTTCGACGGTTCGCGGTCGATGGCAATAATTCGCCCTGCACCCGCGAGCGCCGCCGTGGCGATGGTAGACAAGCCTATGCCGCCGACGCCAATTACTGCCACGCTTTCTCCCGGACGCACCGACGCGCTGTGCACCACCGCGCCGTAGCCGGTCACAACAGCGCATCCGATCAGCGCCGCACGGTCAAAGGGCATGTCCTTGCGCACCGCAACGCAGGCATTTTCGTGAATCAGCATTTGTTCGGCAAAGCTGCTCATGTTGAGAAACTGCACCGTCGGTTTGCCGTCGAGGGTAAGGCGCGCCTCCTCCCCCTTCCCGCGCTTGGTTTCCGGCGACGCGCACAGGCTTAAATGCCCGGTCACACATTGATCGCAATGCCCGCAAAAGGCGGACAGGCAGGTGATGACATGATCACCGACCTTCACCGATCGCACTTCGGAACCAACCGCCTCAACCACGCCCGCGCTTTCATGGCCCAGCACAGCGGGAAGCGGATATTTGTAACTGCCCTCAATAAAATGCAGGTCCGAATGGCACACACCGGCCGCTCTGGTGCGAATCAACACCTCGCGCGGGGCGGGCTTGGCGATGGATATGTCGCAGATTTCCAGCGGTTGTCCGACGGCTTTTAAAACGGCTGCTTTCATGGCGGTATCCTGTTCAATCGTGGCAATTATGCCGTTGGCATAGCGCGGTTGCGCCTTTGGTCAAGGGCGCGTGCCGGTTATCGCACGGCCAGGAATGCAAATATCCCTGCCATACCCTGTTTTCTAACAGGTGCTTCACCCTTGCCTTTTGAAGGGGTTTCTCGCTATAACGATGCAACAAACGAATGCTTTGGGGAAAGGATGCCTTATGGCCGTTACGGAAAGCCACAGTGCCGCCGAATCATTGGCCCCTGCCGAAATCCTGCTTTCGCGTTGCGGCCGGGAATTTGTGTCCGATTGGCTGTTGGTCGATCAACCGATGATCGACGCGTTCGCCGACGCCACCGGCGACCATCAATTTATCCACATAGACCCGGTTCGCGCGGCGGACACGCCCTTTGGCGGCACAATTGCGCACGGTTTCCTGCTCATTTCGTTGCTGCCGCGCCTGTTTGAGACCATGCCGGACCTTGCCGTACCGGGGCAGATCATGGGCGTCAATTATGGCTGCGATAAGCTGCGCTTCACCAACCCCGTCCGTTCGGGCAGCCGCATTCGCGCGCGCATGACGACGCGCACGGTTGAGGAAAAACGGCCCGGACAGTTTCAAATTCTCAATGATGTAACCCTCGACATTGAGGGGCAGGACCGCCCTGCCCTGATTGCCGAATGGATTAGCCAAGCCTTTTTTTAATAACGTAAGGATCAATATTATGCGCGACGCCGTTATCGTTTCCACCGCCCGTACCCCGCTGACCAAGGCGCACCGCGGTGCGTTTAACAACACGCATACCGCCACCTTGGGCGCGTTTTCGGTCAAGGCCGCTGTTGAGCGCGCTGGCCTTGAGGGTGGCGAGATCGACGATGTTCTGATGGGCGCGGCGGTGCAACAGGGCGCGCAGGCACCTAACTTTGCGCGCCTCATTGCATTGCGCGCGGGCCTGCCCGTGACGGTGCCGGCGATGAGCCTCGACCGCCAATGCGCATCGGGCCTGATGACCATCGCCACCGCCGCAAAGCAAATCATTGTCGATAACATGGACATCTGCGTCGCGGGCGGCGCGGAGAGCGTCTCCAAATTGCAAGGCATGGGCAGCAAGATGTGGGTCGAACCCGACATGGACCTCATCAAAATGCACAAAGACACCTACATGCCGATGATCGGTACCGCCGAGGTTGTCGCCAAACGCTATAACATCAGCCGCGAGGCGCAGGACGAATACGCGCTGCGCTCGCAACAGCGGACGGCGGCGGCTCAGGCGGCGGGCAAGTTTGATGATGAAATCATCGCCTGCGACGCAACGATGGGCGTAATGGATAAGGAAACCAAGGAGGTCACTTTCCACGCCGTCACCGCCACCAAGGATGATTGCAACCGTCCCGACACCACGCTGGAGGGATTGGCATCGCTGAAACCCGTGATGGGCGAAGGCGGCGTGATTACGGCGGGCAACGCCAGCCAGCTCTCTGATGGCTCCTCGGCGGCGGTGCTGATGGAGGCGAAGGTTGCGGAAAAGCGCGGCCTGGTGCCCTTGGGCCGCTATGTCGGTATGGCGGTTGCGGGCACGGAGCCCGACGAAATGGGCATTGGCCCTGTGTTCGCCATCCCCAAATTGCTGGAACGTTTCAACCTGAAAATGGACGACATTGGCCTATGGGAACTCAATGAAGCGTTCGCGGTACAAGTGCTGTATTGCCGTGACACATTGGGCATCCCCGATGAGCTGTTGAATGTAAATGGCGGCTCGATCTCTATCGGCCACCCATTCGGCATGACGGGTGCGCGCTGCACTGGCCACGCGCTGATCGAGGGCAAACGGCGCGGCGTGAAATATGTCGTCGTGACGATGTGCGTCGGCGGCGGCATGGGCGCGGCGGGCCTCTTCGAGGTTTTGTAATTTTGCGAAAGGCCCTGCACTGCGGGGCCTTTCTTTCATAAAGGACGCGGCTGTGAAGGCTTTGCTATCGACCGCTGTGGGTGGTCCCGAAACCCTTGAACTAACCGACCTGCCCACCCCAACACCGGGCAAGGGGCAATTGTTGGTGCGCGTCATTGCGTGCGGAATCAATTTTCCCGACGTCCTGATCATTGAGGATAAATATCAGTTCAAACCGGCGCGCCCCTTCGCGCCGGGGTCGGAAATATCGGGCGAGGTGCTGGCATTGGGCGAAGGCGTCGCGGGGTTCAAACCCGGCGACCGGATCATCAGCGCGATCGGCTGGGGCGGATTGGCGGAGGAAATCCTTGTCGATGCCGCCAAGGCCTATGTCATGCCCGACGGCGTTGACGCGGCGCAGGGGGCGGGGCTGATATTCACTTATGGCACCAATATGCACGGCTTGATTGATCGCGGGCAGTTGAAGGCGGGCGAGACGTTGCTGGTCCTCGGCGCGGCAGGCGGCATTGGCTTGGCCGCTGTGGAAATCGGCAAGGCGCTCGGTGCGCGCGTGATTGGCGCGGTGTCGTCGGAGGATAAACGC
>JBGSOJ010000098.1:0-2093 GCA_041739175.1 Sphingomonadaceae bacterium | reverse complement strand
AATTGGCGGCAGTGGCCCGCGCGCAAGGGTTGCGCGTGGCGGGTCCCGTGACACAGGGCTCGTTCCTGTCCGCGCTTGGCATAGAGGCCCGCGCGGCGGTGCTGTCAAAAGCAGGCGGCGATGCGGCAGTCATGGTGGCCGAGGCACTGGCACGGCTGACCCACCCCGACCGGATGGGGGATCTGTTCAAGGCCGTGGCGTTTTATAGCGACGGGTGGGTGACGCCGGAGGGGTTGGGCTAAAGCCAGTCTTCGCATAATAATCCCTCAACGCGGCGGAACTCACCGAGGTTTCCGGTGATGAGTTTCAACCCCAAGCTGCGCGCATGGCCCGCGATGAGCAGGTCATTTGGCCCGATGAGTTTGCCCTGTCGTTGCAACGTCGCCCGAATATTAGCAGCATGAGATGCGGCTGCATCATCAAAATCGATAAGAGTAACGCGACCGGCGAACTCATCCACAGCAATGCGATTGCCTGCGGGATTGGAGGATAAGTCAACACCGACATAAAGCTCGTGCAAAATGATAGTCGAAATACAACAGTCGGGGGCTTCGGTTTTTAATCGGTCGCGGATCGACTTCGGCTTGTCACGCAAGGCGCGTACACACAGATTGGTGTCCAACATATAACGAATCATTCAAAGGACTCGCGCGTCTCAAACGGGAGGTTGTCGTCCGGTTCCGCAATGTCGATGCCGGGCTGCGCAAAAAATTCATCCCAAAAACTGCCATCGGGTTCGATGATGAGCCGGTCGCCTTCGCGGCGAATAACCACTTTTTTGATGTGTTCGGGAAATTCCAAATCCTTTGGAATGCGCACCGCTTGGCTCCGGTTGGATCGGAAGAGCGAGGCTATACGGCCAAGGGGGGAATGTGCATTCATGAATATTGCATACGAATGGCATTGGGATATGTCAATGGGATATACTTACAGTTTGGCCCATCATCCCCCGCACATCGGTCAGCCTTCCCGTCACCGCCGCCGCCGCCGCCATCGCGGGGCTGACGAGGTGGGTTCTGGCGCCCGGTCCCTGCCGCCCGACAAAATTGCGGTTGGAGGTGGAGGCGCAACGCTGCCCAGGCGGGACTTTGTCGGGGTTCATCCCCAAACAGGCGGAGCACCCCGGTTCGCGCCATTCCAGACCGGCGTCGATGAAAATGCGGTCCAGCCCCTCGGCCTCGGCCTGGGCCTTCACCAACCCCGAACCGGGCACGACGATTGCCCAAGTGACGCCATCGGCCTTTTTCCGGCCTTTCAGCACGGCGGCGGCGGCGCGCAGATCCTCTATCCGGCTGTTGGTGCAGCTACCGATAAACACGTTTTGCACCGCCACATCCTCCATCCGCGTGCCGGGCGTCAGGCCCATATAATCGAGCGACTTGCGCGCCGCCTCCTGCTTGGCCGGATCGGCGAAGCTGTCGGGCGACGGCACCACCCCGGTGATGGGCAGCACATCTTCGGGCGAAGTGCCCCAGGTGACGCACGGCGCAATGTCCTCCGCCGCGATCACAACGGTCTTGTCAAAGCGCGCGCCTTCGTCGCTGTGCAAAGTCCGCCAATAGGCCAGGGCCGCATCCCATGCCGCGCCGTTGGGGGCCATCGGCCGGCCCTTTACATAGGCAAAGGTCGCCGCATCGGGCGCGATGAGGCCAGCGCGCGCGCCGCCCTCAATCGCCATGTTGGAAACGGTCAGGCGACCCTCGATGCTCATTTCGCGAAACACATTGCCTGTAAATTCAATCACATGGCCCGTCCCGCCCGCGGTGCCGATCACGCCGATGATGTGCAGGATAACATCCTTGGGCGTGACCCCGGTGCCCAGCGTGCCCTCCACCCGCACCTCCATCGTTTTGGATGGGGTAAGGAGCAGCGTCTGCGTCGCCAGCACATGCTCCACCTCCGACGTGCCGATGCCGAACGCCAGCGCGCCGAGTGCGCCATGCGCCGCCGTGTGGCTATCGCCGCACACCAAAGTGACGCCGGGCAGAGTAAAGCCCTGTTCCGGCCCCACGACATGCACAATCCCCTGATTGCGGTCGGTGGGGCCGATGTAGCGGATGCCGAACTGTGGCGCGTTCGCCTCTAACGCCGCC
>JBGSOJ010000084.1:0-5486 GCA_041739175.1 Sphingomonadaceae bacterium | reverse complement strand
CCGCCGCCATCGACCCGGCCCATCGCCAGCCGGTCCCAGTTCATCGTCACCGATGGGCCCAACGCCGCCGCTTCATAATCGCGGCGCAACGCTTCGCCTGCATCGAATTGCCGCGCGGTTATCAAATCGCGCGCGAACAGCCAGCCCAAGGGCGACTCATCCAAATTCACCCGGGCCAATCGCCGCTTTGTCCCCTGTCCGCCCGTATTCCCGCCTTCCTTGCGCCGATTATGCCGTTCCACGCCAGCGGTGCCAACCGGCAGGTACGCCAACCGCCGTTGCCCGTCCGCTGGAATAAAGGTCGCCATCGCATTCTCCTTTACTTGTCCGCCGCATCCGAATCACACATCATTACCAACCCCCATGAGGCTGCATAAGCGCACGCGTGTAGGACAGCGATTTTTGCAATTTTCTTTGGTTAATGCGCCAAAAGTCGTGTGTGGCAATCGCACCATAATCATCATCCGAAATGGAGCGGAAACCGAATTTCCTTTTGATTTGAAAAATATACGCCATTATGGCGTCAGTTCGCTTACCTTCTCGGGCCTCTCTTTCCAATATGCAACGACCCATTCGGATCCTCACGCTCAGCACGCTGTTCCCCAGCCATGTGCGTCCGCAATTCGGCATATTTGTCGGGCGGCAGACACGCGCCTTGACACAGCGCGATGGCATTGATCTTTATGCGGTCAATCCGATCGGCCTGCCGTTTTGGCCGTTAAGTCTGTTGCCGACCTACCGTGCGTTGAACAAAAGCCGGACTGTCGACGATTGGCAGCAGGTGCGCGTGCTGCGCCCCCGGTTCCGCACAATCCCGCGCATTGGCGTGACGCGCAATCCGGCGGCAATTGCGCGCGCCGTTTTGCCGCAGGTGCGCAAGCTGCACGCGGTCAAGCCATTTGACCTGATCGCGGCGGAGTTTTTCTATCCCGATGGCCCGGCGGCACAGATTATCGCGCGCGAATTGGGCATTCCTTTCACGATTAAGGCGCGCGGCGCGGATATTCACTTTTGGCCGACGCAAAAGGGGGTGAAGACGCAGATACTTGCCGCCGCCGATGCCGCCGCCGGATTGTTGTCGGTATCCGCCGCGCTGCGCGATGATATGGTGGCGCTTGGCATGGATGCGGCAAAGATCAAGGTGCACTATACCGGCATCGACCGGACGCTGTTCCAACCATTGAACCGCGCAGAGGTAAAGGCGGAATTGGGCTATTCGGGCACTGTCATTGCCTGCGTCGGCGCCTTGATTGCGCGCAAGCGGCAGGATTTGGTAATCCGCGCCCTGCCCGATTTGCCCGATGCGACGCTTTTGCTCATTGGGCAGGGCGAGGAGGAGGCGGCCTATCGCACTTTGGCGCAGCAATTGGGCGTTGCCGACCGCGTGCGCTTTTTGGGGTCGCTGGATCACCAAAGCCTGGCCATGCAGGTGGGCGCGGCCGACATCATGGCGTTGGTCTCCGCCAGCGAAGGGCTGGCCAATGCGTGGGTGGAGGCGCTGGCCGCTGGCACGCCGGTCATTGCCTGCGACATCGGCGGCATTCGGGAGTTAATTACCTCGCCCACCGCGGGGCGGATTGTCGAGCCGACGGCGTCCGCGATTGTCGGTGCCGTGCATGCGATTATGGAGCGCCCGCCGCTTCCGTTCGATGTGCGCGCGCATGTTGAGAATTTCAGTTGGGAGGAAAATGCGGCGCAATTGGACCGGTTTTACCGCAATATCCTGCAATTGGCGCATTACCCGCAAACGGGCCAACGGCGATATTAAGGGGCCGAGCTAGGCCGCGCGGCTAACCTGCGTCCAACGGCAGCAAGGCGGCAATCACATCCCGCCCCTCGGCGCGCAGGACATTCCAGATCCGCGCGGCGGTGCGACTGTCGACGACCTCAAGCCCGATGCCGATGTCTTCTAACGCGGCAACCGTTTGTGGACTGGGGCGGACAATGGCGCGTCCCGTGCCAAGGATCAGCAGTTCCGGCGTAGCGTCCCATCCGGCACTTTGCGCCAACGCGACCAAATCCGCAATTGGCAGGCGCGCATCGGGCCAAGGATGCAGCGAGTTTGGCGTCAGCAACAACGCGCCCTCCCGCACCGCACCGTCAACGACGAAATGCCCGCCGCGAAATCCGGTGATGACCGGCCCCACCTCGGCCTTATCGGCGCGGATTTCCATGGGCGCCGCCGCTTAGGGCCGTGCGGACTTGGGCGCTTCGGGCGTGCCGTCAGGGCCTCTGGGCACGAAGCTGTCGCTGTTCACTTTCAACCACACCAAAATCGGTCCGGCCATATAGACCGAGCTATAGGTGCCCACAAAAATGCCCAATGTCATCGCGGCGGTGAAGCCGAAAATCGTGTCCGGCCCAAGGATGAGCAATGCGACCAGCGTGATGAGCATCGTCAGGCTGGTCATCACCGTGCGCGCCAAGGTCTCATTGACCGACAAATCAAGCAATGCTGTGATTTCCATCTTGCGGTATTTCTTCAAATTCTCACGAATGCGGTCATAAATCACGATGGTGTCGTTTAGCGAATAGCCGATGATGGTCAGCAGGGCGGCAATGGTGTTCAAATCGAACTCCATCTGCGTCAGTGCAAACAGGCCGAAGGTCAGCGTGACATCGTGGAACAGGGCGATCAGCGCGCCGACCCCGAATTGCCACTCAAAGCGAATCCAGATGTAGATCGAAATCGCAATCATCGCGAGGATAAGCGCCATGCCGCCGGTTTGGAACAATTCGCCCGATACTTTGCCCGACACCGAATCGACGCCGTCAATGCGCACATCCTTATAATTTGATTTAAGCGTGGCGTTGATTTTCTGCGTCATCTCATTGGCGGCTTCGGGCCGCGCTTCCGCTTCAGTCGGCAGCTTCATGCGGATGGAGATTTCGTTTGGCTCACCAAAGCGTTGGATCGACGGGTCGCCAAAGCCAAGCGCGCCGATTTTCTCCCGCACATCGCTGATTGGTGCCTCGGTCGATTGGGTAAAGGTCGCGCGGATCATCTGCCCGCCGACGAAATCAACGCCAAAGTTCAGGCCGCGCACGCCGACGAGCACGATCGACGCGATCAGCAGCAGCGCGCTGAAAATATAGAACGCCTTCCCGTATTTCAGGAACGGGATGTTGGTGTTATCCGGGACGAGTTTTATAAGTTTCATGGGGCTTCCGCGTCCTTAAATGTGCAGTTCTTTGGGCCGCGATTTCAGCCACATCGCAACCCACATGCGGGTGATGACAACGGCGGTAAACACGCTGGTCGCGATACCGATCATCAACACGACGGCAAAGCCGCGGATGGGACCGGAACCGAACCAGAACAGCAATACACCTGCGATAATGTTGGTAACATTGGCGTCGAAAATCGCGCGGCTGGCCTCTTTATAGCCGGTTTGCACGGCGTCGATAATCTTTCGCCCGCGCCGTCGTTCCTCGCGTATCCGCTCGTTAATCAGCACGTTGGCATCCACCGCCGCGCCGACGGTGAGCACAAAGCCCGCGATACCCGGCAAGGTCAGCGTTGCGTTCAACAACGCCATCACCGACAAGATCATGGCAAGGTTAAACGCCAGCGCGAGGTTGGCGTAAATGCCAAACCGCCCATAGGTTACAAACATAAACACCAGCACCGCCGTTGTGGCGACGATGGCGGCAATCCCGCCCTTTTTAATCGAGTCGGCCCCAAGGTCCGGCCCGACCGAGCGTTCCTCCACCACCTTCAGGTCAACGGGCAAGGCACCCGACGACAAGGCAATGGCCAATTGCGTCGCACTTTCGACGGTAAAGCCACCGGAAATTTGCGAGGAACCGCCCAATATCGGTTCTTCGATATTCGGCGCGCTAATGACCTTGCCGTCCAAAATGATGGCAAAGGGCTTGCCCACATTTTCCTGCGTCAAACGGGCAAAGCGGCGGCCACCTTCGCTGTCGAACGTGATGCTCACCACTGCCTGATTATTTTGGTCAAAGGTCTGCTGCGCGGCGGTTAATGTGTCGCCCGTGATAACACCGGCACGCTTGACCGCGATCATGCCGCTGCCGTCGTCCATGGGCAAAATCATGCTGCCCACCGGCGCTTTGCCTGTCGTCGCATCGACATTTTGATCGACCAAGCGAAATTCCAGCTTGGCGGTCTGGCCGAGCAATTCTTTCAACTTTTCGGGGTCGTCGAGCCCCGGAACCTGCACCACAATGCGGTTGTCACCCTGGCGGATAATCGTCGGTTCTTTTGTGCCCGCGCCATCGATACGGCGGCGGATAACATCGGTGGCGCTGTCCATGGCGCTGTCCACAGCGATATCCAGCCCCGCCTGCGTCGGCGTAAGCACAAAACGGTTGCCGTCAAGGATCTGGATATTCCAGTCACGCTGCCCCGTCAGGCCCGCGCCGGAGGTCAGCTTGTTTACCTCTTCGCGCGCTTCATCAAGCTGCGCCGGGTCCTCCACAACAAAGCTCAGCGCGGTGCCGCGTGTTGAAATGTCGCCGATCCGGATACGCGGTTCGGCGCGGCGCATCGCGGCCCGCACGCTGTCGGCCATTGTTTCCACGCGCAATTCGGCGACCTGCCCTGCCTCGGCCTCAAGCAGAATGTGGCTACCGCCCGACAAATCGAGGCCAAGGTTGATTGTCTGCTTCGGCAGGAAAACCGGCCAGCTTTGCATGACCGACCCAGGCAACACGCTAGGCAGCGCGAAAAACACCGACAGCGCCAGAAGCAAATGCAACGCGATGATCTTCCAACGGGGGAAATCCAGCATGAACGCAAACCTTTTCGTAATTCAAAACGGGCGGCTATGGCCGTTCGGCGCACCGCGCCCTGTTAGTCGTTCGCCGCCTTTGTTTGCGGGCCGCGGATATCGGCGAGTGTCGATGGCACGACCTTAACCTTAACGCCGTTGGCGATTTCAACCTCGATATAATCGTCGGCGACGCGCGTCACCTTGCCGATTAAGCCGCCGCCGGTGACGACTTCATTGCCTTTGGTCACCGATGCAATTTTTGCCTGATGCGCCTTCGCCCGCTTTTGCTGCGGACGGATGAGCAGAAAGTAAAAAACAAAAAGCAGCAAAATATACGGCACAACCTGAATAAACATGGCTGGATCGCCCCCCGCCGCAGGTTGTACGCTTAGCAACAGCGTGTTCATGCAAAACTCCCGAAATCTAACGCAAAGCGCCCGAGCGGTCAGGCAAGCCTGCACCCGATCGCCATCTATATGTTGGGCGCGGTTAGCAGGTGCAACCGCATGGCGCAACTTTGTTCGCACCGGCCGCGCACGACCACCCCGCGAAAGGGGCTTGCATCCCCGCCCCCCTGCCCATATACGCGGCCCTGTCCGGTTATCCGGCGGTCGGGACGTAGCGCAGCCTGGTAGCGCATCACACTGGGGGTGTGGGGGTCGCAGGTTCGAATCCTGTCGTCCCGACCAATAAATCAATGACTTAGCAGCATCGCGGTGACCCCACGAAGGGCCAAAATACCTCTGG
>JBGSOJ010000081.1:0-6886 GCA_041739175.1 Sphingomonadaceae bacterium | reverse complement strand
CGATCACGCCGGTGCGCCGCACCGTGGTGCAAGTCATGGTTGAGCCCCCCGCCCCCGCTGATGCGCCGCTGATCATAGCATTGGACGGCAGTTTTTACCTGAAGCCCGAAACCGGCGGGCGTTTGTGGCTTTCCCCGCATGACGAAACCCCCGATGTCCCGCGCGATTGCGTGGCGGAGGAAATCGATGTGGCGCTGGCGATCGACCGGCTGGAGCGTGCGACGCACTGGCGCGTAACCAAAGTCGAACGCGCGTGGGCGGGCCTGCGCAGCTTCGCGCCCGATCGGTTGCCGGTGATTGGATCGTTTGCGGATGAACCCCATTTCTTCTGGTTTGCAGGGCAAGGCGGGTGGGGCATCCAAACTGCCCCCGCCACCGCCATGATTGCCGCCGCTCTGCTGGAAAGGCGCGCAGTGCCTGCGGCTTTCGCGGGCGTCGATGTGACGCCCTATTTGGCGGCGCGTTTCACCATGTGAAACCAGCAACGCGGTGAAACGCGCTGACCCGTCACCCTTGCCCAACCCCGCGCCGTGTGCGAAACAGCCGCTATGACAAAAATTGCCCTCGCCGCCGTCACGCTCACCGCAGCGCTTGCCATTACGCCCTTAATGGCTTCCCCTGCGCAAACGTCGCGCGATTTTATGACCACCAGTTTCGAAACGCTGACGCTTGAGGGGGATATTGTGGCGACCTTGACGCACGATCCGATGGCGAAAATCGTTGCCCGCGGTTCGGCAATCGACATTGACCGGCTTCAGATTAACCGCAATGGCCGCACGCTTCGTATTTCAATGCAACAATCGGGCGGCAGCAGTCTCTATCAACGGCAGGGTCCCGTTACCATCGACCTCAGCAGCGCGGATGTGGAACGGATCACGCTAAACGGCAATGCGGTGCTCGCGGTGGACCGTCTGGTGCAGCAGAAACTGAACCTTTCGCTCTATGGCGCCGGTGTGCTGAGTGTTGGCGATGTGCGCGCCGATACGCTGAAACTCAATGTTATTGGGAATGGCAATGTCGCCATTGGCACCGGCAGATTGGCGAAGGCCGATCTCACTGTGCAGGGCGCCGCGCGCGTGGCGATGGGCGGTGTGGCAAGCGATGGTTTTACGCTCACCAGTTCCGGTCCCACCGCGATTGATGCGCGCGCCGATAAAGAGGCCGAAGTGCGCGCCACTGGCACAGGTGCTATCCGGATTAAAGGCGGTGCGCCATGCCGCATCCTTTACGCCCCACAGGCAAGCGTCGAATGCGGCGGTGGTTACCGCGATGCCAAGCGCTGACTTATTCGGCGGGTTGGTTCGATAAGCTAGGCGCGCGGCTCAACCGACCCGGCAAACTGCCCAGCCAGTTAAATCCGCGCGTCAGCGTGAAGTTGCGTTTCATCCACGCCTCATATTCGCCGTACGCCGGATCCTCGGCGCGCAAATGCGCCTCTTCGGTCCGCGCGCGCCAGTAATAGATGAGGCTGACCAGCGCGAGCATGGCGCAATTGCGGAACGCGTCCGCCATGCTGCCGCTGGTCACCAAAAACGGCATAGTGGATAGCCACCAAAACAGGTTTTTGCTGACATAGGCGGGATGCTTGGTCCACGCATAGGGACCATGCGTAATCACCCCGCGATTGGTGAGGTTGGAGAAACGCAACCCGAACGCCATCGTCGCCCACGCATAAATGCCCGTAAGGAAAATCAGGCCTGCGCCCCAAACCCACTGCACCGACGGCCAAAGCGCCAGCCAATGCTCCCAACCCGCCGTATTGACATGATAATCAAAGGCGCGGCCCATATCCATCAGCACGAACGGCGGATAGCAGGCCAACGCCGCGACCCATCCCTGCACAAAGGGATTGGCGCTGCGGATATGGCTGTCCAATGGCTTCATCGTTAGCACATAACCGACGGTCGCCAATTGCACATCGACCAAAAACATCATGCTAATCAACATGCCGCTGAAATAAATCGGATTATCGAACAGGATCGACAGGTCCATGTTCACAATCTGCGCATAGCCGCCGGGCAGGATACTGGTCATAAAGGCAACGAAGAAACCCTTCACCACCCAATTGCGCAAATGATGCTTAATCTGTTCGGGATCATAGCCGTCGCGCGCGGCAATCCATGCGCCGAAATGCCAGACCGCGTCCTTTTTGGGATCAACCAAATGCCGGTCCACCCAAATGACATAGGGAATGGACAGCGCGACCATTGGCCCAATGAGCGCCTCAAACACATCCATTGCGAAGGTATAGGGTGGCTGCCAATACCAACGGAAAGTGAAATAGGCGGCGGCGAGCAATACCCAAGTGCTCCAAAATCCGGCGAGCTTGACGATGGAGACGTCCAGGATCTCGGCGACGGGGCGTTTCAGCGACCAATCAATCCCCGTGCTGGCATTGCGGTGCACCTTATCCACCAACACCGACCAAAGCACCATCGGGACGGCGCATAGGGCAACGCTGACCAACGCAGCATAGGGTCCATCGGCGCGTTCCGGAAAGCCGGGGAAACCAAGGCTTTCGGCGATAGCACCAAAATTGCGCGCCACCGCAATCCAGGCAATCAGCATGAATAGGCCGGAAAAACCGGCCATGTAGCTGGATACGGAACGCGGGCGCGGGTCGGCTTGGCGATCAGCCAAATGGGCTTTTGCAGAAAACATGAGTTTCGCCTTAACCCAAAAAAGTAAGCAAGTCGTGAAAGCGGGGTCGATGGAGGTCTTGATTACCCTTGCTGCGCGGTTTCAGGCGGGAACAATAGCTTTGCCGTGAGCAGGCCTGCCAAAGCGCCGACCAATTGCGCCAATATGAACCCCGCAACATCACCCGGTGCTATGCCTGAAAAACTGTTGGTCATCGACCGGATGATTGTGATTGCGGGATTGGCGAAGCTGGTCGAACTGGTAAACCAATAGCCTGCTGTAATGTAAAGTGCGACTGCGACTGGCACTGCATCCGCGCGATTGCGCAGTGTGCCCAATATGGTGAGGATAAGGCCAAATGTCGCAATCGCCTCCCCCAACCATTGGCCGCCGCCAGTGCGCGTCTTTTCGCTGATCTGCCAAAGCGGCAGGTCAAACATGCCATGCGCCGCCAGAACGCCCAGCATCCCGCCAAGCAATTGCGCAATGATAAACACGGGGACATCGCGGCTGGCCATTTCCCGTCGTAACCAAAAAACCAAAGTCACGGCCGGATTGAAATGCGCGCCGGATACGGGGCCAAGCATTGTAATAAGGACATACAAAATTGCGCCGGTCGCCAAAGTATTCCCAAGCAAGGCGACCGCAACATTCCCGCCGCTCAAGTTTTCCGCCATAATGCCGGAACCGATAACGGTCACGAAGAGGAAAAAACTGCCCAATGCTTCCGCCAGGATTGCGCGTGTAAAAGATTGTTCCATTTTTCCCTCTAAAAATGATTGCGAGCGCGAGCGCACGGATGCAGCCGCCGTTTCAAAATCCAGATCGCGAGGGGGATAGCGATGAAAAATCGCGGCAGCTACCTCATCTGTTCAACAGTGAGCCCGTAAAGGTTACACTCGCAAACAGAAACTGCTCGCTAAACCGTCAGCACCCAAAGGCCCAGCAGGCTGGCGACGACTATCCCGGTCACGATCAACCGCATCTTATAATATTGGTCGCCAATCAACCCCCGATGCTGCGCAATCCGGTCGAGCGGAATGAGCGCCAAGAAACCGAACGCCATATAGAGCGGCGATTGATAAGGGGTGAGGACATTGACCCAACTGATGATGGCAATCGCGTTGCTGCCCAGAAGGAGCGGCCAAAGGCTGCGCGCACTCTCGCCCTGCGCGTGCGAACCAGTGGCGGCCATGCCCCACAAAGTGCCCGCCATGAAATTGAGGATGATGAGGCCCCAATAAAACGCCGCCAATGTCACCATCGGCAAGTAAAATGCCCACTCGGGCGGCAGCGCGGGGGTCGCCAATGCGAACAGGAACGGCGCGACAAAGGGTATCGCACCCGCGTAGGTCAAATAGGGAATGAGCCGGTCAGCCTTCATCCGCGATCACGGCCGCCCAGCAAACGCAACCGAAGCGCATTGAGCTTAATGAACCCCTCCGCATCGCGTTGGTCATAGGCGCCGGCATCATCCTCAAAGGTCACGACCTTTTCGCTATACAGGCTGTTCGGCGATTTGCGGCCGACGACCGACACGCCGCCCTTATAGAGCTTCAACCGCACGGTGCCCGCGACCTTTTCCTGGCTATGGTCAATCGCCGCCTGCAACATCTCCCGCTCCGGCGCGAACCAAAATCCGTTGTAGATCATTTCGGCATAGCGCGGCATCAGCTCATCCTTCAAATGCGCGGCGCCGCGGTCCAAAGTAATCTGCTCAATCCCGCGGTGTGCAGCGGCGTAGATCGTGCCGCCCGGCGTTTCATACATGCCGCGCGATTTCATCCCGACAAAGCGGTTCTCAACCAGATCGAGCCGGCCAATGCCGTGCCTCCGCCCATAGTCGTTGAGCGTTTCCAAAAGGCAAGCGGGCGACATCGCCTCCCCGTTAATTGCCACGCCGTCGCCGCGTTCAAAATCGACGGTGATATATTCGGGCGTATCGGGCGCGTCCTCTGGATTGACGGTGCGCGAATAGACGTAATCGGGGGTTTCCTGCCACGGGTCTTCCAACACTTTGCCCTCGGACGAGGTGTGCAGCATATTGGCGTCGGTGGAGAAAGGCGATTCGCCGCGCTTATCCTTTGGCACCGGAATCTGGTGCGCCTCGGCAAAGGCGATCAGCGCGGTGCAGCTCGCCAAATCCCATTCGCGCCACGGGGCGATGATTTTGATGTCGGGGTTTAGGGCATAGGCGGAGAGTTCAAAGCGGACCTGGTCATTGCCCTTTCCGGTTGCGCCATGGCTAACCGCATCGGCGCCGGTTTCGCGCGCAATTTCAATCAGGCGCTTGCTGATCAAAGGCCGCGCGATGCTGGTGCCGAGCAGATAGTCGCCCTCATAGCGCGCATTGGCGCGGAACATGGGAAAGACGAAATCGCGGACAAATTCCTCGCGCAGATCGTCGATGAAGATATGCTCTTCCATCACGCCCATCAGCCGCGCCTTTGCGCGCGCGGGTTCCAATTCCTCGCCCTGGCCCAGATCAGCGGTGAAAGTGACCACTTCGCAGCCATATTCGACTTGCAGCCATTTGACGATGACGCTGGTGTCCAACCCGCCCGAAAAGGCAAGGACGACGCGGTTGATCTTTTGTCCGTTGATGGTGCGCATGGGCGAATATCCTGAGATTATAGCGAGATTACGCGGATGCCCCTATCAGGCAGGGGGCAGGGGTGCAAGCGGCGGACTTACACCAATATCGCCATACCCAACCCCATGAACGCCAATATAATCGACGCCATATACAGGCGGAACGTGCCGACATAGGCGCGGCCCGCCGCCTCTGCCGATGGCCGGATGTCAAGCAACCGATAGAGCACCGCGCACATCAACGCCAAGGCAACGAAAACGGTCGACACCACCACACAATCGGCGGTGGTAAACGCCTCCCACTCCGCCTCATCCTGGATCGCCCAACTGGCCAGAAAATTAAGCAGGAAGCCCATCAGGATGCCCAGCGACGTCACCATCGGCTGCCGAAACGGCGCAATGTCGCGGGTGGCGTATTCGGTTGCGTCGGGGTTTTGGTTGGCCATAGCCGTTTCCCTATGCCACGGCTTTGGCGGCGGCAAGGCCAGACAGATACGCGCCGTGGACAGTGCCGGGATGGTCCGCGCTGCATGCTTCTCCGGCGAACAGCAGGCGATCGCCCCCCTTCCCCACCGCGCGGCGGTCGGCGGGGCCGCTGCCCACTGCATTGAACGAATAGGCGCCTTTGGTAAACGGGTCCTTTGACCAGCGGGTAAATTGATGCGCTTGCGGATCGGGTACCGCAGAGCCAAACATCGTGCGCACCGCCGCCATTGCCTCGGCCAAGATCGCGCGGTCGTCCATAGTCTCCACCGCCCGCGCCGCATCCGCGCCGGTGAAGCCCAGCAAGACCGGCGCATCCGCCACCCGCGTAAAGCTAACCCATTGCGACCATTTCGCGGCGTCGGGTTTCATCAGCTCATGCCAATCGGCATCCTCGGGCCAATAGGCCTTGTCAAACCGTAGGAAATGTTTGTTGAGCAACCCCATGCCGAGCGTTTCGACTGCTTTGGCTTTCGCGGGCGGCAGCGCGGGGGAGAAGGCGACATCGCCCGCTTGCAAAACGCCCAAGGGGATCGTGACGATAGCGTAATCGGCGGCAAAATCCGCGCCATTGGTGCAACGGACTGTTACGCCAGTATCGCGCCACTCTACCGAGTGCACGACATGACCGACCTTGATGGTCAGCCCCTTGGCCAAATGCCGGGCAATTTGGTCATAGCCACCGGGGAAAAGCAGATCATCTCCCTCCGTTTCCCGATTGTCGTCGATGGTCCACGCGGACATTTGATCGAGCGATCCGCCGTAAGAGAGTTCATAATTGGCGGCGAGATAATGATCCATTTGCGCCCGTTGTTTGGGCGCAAGTTTCCCCGCCTTGGCGAGCGCAGCGCGCATTGAAACGTCCGCATCCTGCTCCTCCGCCCAAGCAAACGCTTTGTCCAAGCGCGCCTCCGCCCAAGCTGCGCCGCTGTTCTCCACACCCAACGCAGGATCAATGGCGAAACTTGCCCCATCAAACCGCGTCAACACCGTCGCCGCGCTAGCTTCCTCCGCCAACGCCGTGATCGGGTTCCCCTTCGGCCCATGGATCCACGATGCGCCAAAGTCGATGGGCAGGTCAGGCCACGCTCTGCTGGTCCACAATCGGCCGCCGATTCGGTCCCGCGCCTCCATTATCGTGACTTGATGCCCCGCATCGCTGAGCGCGCGC
>JBGSOJ010000088.1:0-5828 GCA_041739175.1 Sphingomonadaceae bacterium | reverse complement strand
GGTTGGGCGGCGGCGGCGTTGCCCGATCGCATTGCCATTGCTGAGCGGTTTGCCGAATTGGCGCTGGCGCATAAGGACGCTTTTGCACGCCTGATCGCGCAGGAAACAGGTAAGCCATTCTGGGAAACACAGACGGAGGTTGGCACGGTTGCCGCGAAGGTAGCCATTTCGGTGAAATCACAGGCGGAGCGGGCGGGGGCAACGGCGCATGCCGAAAGCGGCTTTACCCGCACGCTGACCCATCGCCCGCATGGCGTATTGGCGGTGCTTGGCCCCTATAATTTTCCTGCGCATTTGCCCAACGGCCATATCGTCCCCGCCTTGCTCGCAGGGAACGCCGTGGTGTTTAAGCCCAGCGAAAAGACGCCCGCGACGGCCGCTTTTATGGCCGATTTATGGGCGCAGGCCGGATTGCCCGATGGCGTGTTGCAAGTGGTCCAAGGGCTCGGTGATTTGGGCGCCGCTCTTGCGGGGCATGACGAAATTGACGGGCTCTTGTTTACCGGAAGCAGCAGCACCGGCATGAAATTGGCGCAGCAATTTGGCGCGATGCCATGGAAAATGCTGGCTCTGGAAATGGGCGGCAACAATCCGCTTGTCGTGTGGGAGCCAGACGCGGCGCAACTGGACGGCGTCGCGGCGCTTATCGTGCAATCGGCCTTCCTTTCCAGCGGTCAACGGTGCACATGCGCGCGGCGATTGATTGTTCAGGACACGCATTTTGACGCCGTTGTGGATGCGGTGCAGGCGGTGGCGCAGCGTGTGATTGTGGATGCGCCATTTGCTGAGCCGCAGCCGTTTATGGGACCCGTCATCGACACCGCCGCCGCCGACCATTTGCAGGCGGGCTATGCGAAGCTGCTTGATCTGGGCGGGCGGGCGGTATTGGCGCAGCAGCGCCCGCACGCTGACCTGCCGTTCCTAACCCCTGCGATGGTCGATATGCGCGCGGCAGGGGACGCGCCCGATGCAGAATTGTTCGGCCCGATTTTGCAGTTGTATTCTGCGTCCGATTTCGACGACGCCATAACGCGCGCCAATGCCACGCGTTTTGGCCTGTCGGCGTCACTGGTAGGCGGCGACAGTGGGCTGTTTGACCGGTTCGCGGCGGGCGTGAAGGCGGGCATTATTAACTGGAACCGCCCCACCAACGGCGCGAGTTCGGCCGCGCCCTTTGGCGGTGTCGGGTTAAGCGGCAATCACCGACCCAGCGCGTTCTACGCCGCCGATTATTGCGCTTATCCCGTCGCCGGGGTGCAAAGCGAGGGCGTGACTGACCGTATTGCCATCGGGCTTCGCGATTAGAACACCACCACGCTGCGGATGCTCTCCCCGGCGTGCATCAGGTCGAAGGCGGTGTTGATCTCTTCCAGCCCCATGACATGCGTAATCATCGGGTCGATTTGAATTTTTCCTGTCATGTACATATCGACGATCTCGGGCACATCAGTGCGCCCCTTCGCCCCGCCAAAGGCAGTGCCGCGCCAATTGCGCCCGGTGACGAGTTGGAAAGGCCGCGTGGAGATTTCTTTGCCCGCCTCGGCCACGCCGATGATAATGGAAGTGCCCCATCCTCTATGGCACGCCTCCAACGCCGTGCGCATCACATCGGTATTTCCCGTGGCGTCAAAGGTATAATCCGCGCCGCCGTCGGTCATTTCAACGATTTTGGCGACGGTTTCCTCCCGGCTCATCCCGCGCGAATTGAGGAAGTGTGTCATGCCAAACCGATTGCCCCATTCCTCCCGCGCCGGATTGATATCGACCCCGATAATAATGTTCGCACCTGCCAGCTTCGCGCCCTGAATAACATTGAGGCCGATGCCGCCAAGGCCAAAGACCGCGACATTGTCACCCGGCTGCACCTTCGCCGTTTTGGTCACTGCGCCAACGCCCGTGGTCACCCCGCACCCGATGTAGCACGCCGACTGAAATGGCGCATCCTCGCGTATTTTGGCCACCGCGATTTCGGGCAGGACAGTGAAATTGCTAAAGGTCGAGCATCCCATATAATGGAAAATAGGCTGCCCCTTATAGCTAAACCGAGTCGTGCCGTCGGGCATCACGCCCTTGCCCTGCGTCGCGCGGATGGCGGTGCAGAGGTTCGATTTGCCCGAAAGGCAGGTTTTGCATTTCCCGCATTCGGGGGTGTAGAGCGGAATGACATGGTCGCCGGGTTTTACCGAAGTCACCCCCGCGCCCACTTCGCGCACAATCCCCGCGCCTTCATGGCCTAGCACGGCGGGGAACAGCCCCTCACTGTCCAATCCGTCCAAAGTATAGGCATCGGTGTGGCACACGCCGGTGGCCATAATCTCGACCAGGACTTCGCCCGCCTTGGGCCCTTCCAAATCGAGTTCGACGATTTCCAAGGGGCGTTTGGCTTCAAAGGCAACGGCGGCGCGGGTTTTCATGGATTGTGGTCCTTTTCGGTGTGGTTTGGCAAAGCGGGGCAAGTCAATAAATACACTCATCCAACCCGTCGCGGCGAACAATGCCGATGCGTGCGGCGACGCTGTTGCCGTAGCTGCGCACGAACCCCGTCGGATTAAGCACGGGTCGCTTTTTGGGTTGCGGCAGATTGGCGGCAATCCGCGCCGCCTCAATTGCGGTCAAATCGCTGGCGGGTTTGTTGAAATACCGCTGTGCCGCCGCTTCAACGCCATAGGTGCCAATGCCGGTTTCGGCGACATTGAGGTAAACCTCCATAATCCGCCGTTTGCCCCAGATGTTTTCGATGGCAAAGGTGAATACGGCCTCCAACCCCTTGCGGAAATAGCCGCCGTCCTGCCAGAGGAAGACGTTCTTCGCCGTTTGCTGGCTTATTGTGGAGCCGCCGCGGATGCGCCCACCGCGCGCGTTCTGCGCCATGGCTTGCTCAATTGCCTCACGGTCGAAGCCGTTGTGGGTGCAGAACTTGGCATCCTCGGCGGCAATCACGGCGCGCACCATGTTGGGCGAGATGTCCTCCAGCGGCACCCAATCACGATCGATGCTATTTTCATCGGTAAGCATAGTGATCGTCGTCGGCACGGGAACTAACGCATAAAGCAGAATGAAAATCAGCGCGATGGCGATCAGATACCCGATCGGAAATACGACCCATCGAACAAAGACATTTTGGCGCGAGGTGCTGCGCCGTGGTTTGCGGGTGCGGACATTCATGGGGATGACATAGCTTTGGCATCCCTCCGCGCCAAGCCCGCAATTGCCGCACGGCGCAAAAGAAAAGGCGGGGGAAGCACACTTCCCCCGCCCAATTTTCTATACATTGCGTTCAAATCACAACGCCGTCAGCAGCCGCTTTTCGCCTGCAATGCGCAGCATCGCTTTTTGCAGCTTTTCAAAAGCGCGTACTTCGATTTGGCGAACGCGTTCGCGGCTGACATTATAGACTTGGCTCAATTCTTCCAAAGTGCGCGGATCCTCGGTCAGGCGGCGCTCGGTCAGGATGCGTTGCTCGCGCTCGTTGAGGCCTTCCATGGCTTCGCGCAGCAATTGATGCCGCATATCGGCCTCTTCGGCTTCCTCAGCAATCTCGTCCTGAAGCGGATTGTTGTCAGTCAGCCAATCCTGCCACTGGCCGTCGCCATCCTCACGCATCGACACATTGAGCGATGCATCGCCGCCCATCGACATCCGGCGGTTCATGTTGGTGACTTCTTCCTCCGACACGCCAAGGTCGGTGGCAATTTTCGCCAAATCCTCGGGCGACAGATCGCCGTCCTCAAACGCCTGCAATTGATTTTTCATGCGGCGCAGGTTGAAAAATAATTTCTTTTGCGCGGCGGTGGTGCCGATTTTAACGAGGCTCCAACTGCGCAGGATAAACTCTTGGATCGACGCGCGAATCCACCACATGGCGTAGGTGGCGAGGCGAAAACCGCGCTCAGCCTCGAATTTCTTAACGCCCTGCATCAGGCCGATGTTGCCTTCGCTAATCAATTCGCTCACCGGCAGGCCGTAGCCGCGGTAACCCATGGCGATTTTCGCCACGAGTCGCAAATGCGAAGTAACGAGCTGATGCGCGGCCTCACTATCGCCGTGTTCGGCGTAGCGTTTGGCCAGCATATATTCTTGTTCAGGGGTCAGAAGTGGAAATTTGCGGATTTCCGCAAGATAGCGATTGAGCGACGCATCCCCCCCAAGAGCAGGGATTGTTGCCGGAACCTTTTCAGCATTCGACATTGTTTACTCACCTTTCGTTGCTGCTTATCCAGGCCTCCTCAAGCACCAGGACATCACAGCGTTGCGTTACGGAGTTAATACGAACAATTCGCTTAACAGTTCCTGCATATCGACAGGAATCGGGCTTTCGAAACGCATAAGTTCTCCCGAAATTGGATGAATAAAACCAAGTGTCGCGGCATGCAAGGCCTGTCTTTTGAATTGCGACTCATTTGGTCCCATTTGCTTTAGCTTCCGCGCCCGCCCATAAAGCGGGTCGCCGATCAGCGGATGGCCGATATGCGCCATATGGACGCGCACCTGGTGGGTACGGCCGGTCTCAAGCTGGCATTGCACAACGGCGCAGTCTCGCCCTGATTGTAATATTTTGTAATGAGTGATCGCGTGCTTCCCGCGCAGGTAATTCGTCATCTCACGAGTCGCGTCATACGGACCCAACACCGCCATCTTTTTGCGATCGGTGGGCGATCGGCCAATGGTGGTAGAAATGACGCCATCAGCGGGAATTGGGACGCCCTTAACGATGGCCTTATACAGCCGTTCAATGCTGTGTTCAGCGAATTGCGTGCTAAGCCCTTGATGCGCCGCATCGCTTTTGGCGACGACCAACAGTCCGCTCGTCCCGGCATCAATGCGGTGGACAATCCCGGGGCGCTCTTCGCCGCCGATGCCGGAAAGCTGCCCCCGGCAATGGTGTAGCAAGGCGTTGACCAATGTGCCGTCCTCATGCCCCGGTGATGGGTGCACGACCAACCCAGCAGGCTTATCAATCACGAGCAAATGCGCGTCTTCGTAAACGATGTTGAGCGCAATATCCTCCGCAACGGTATCCACCGCGCGCGGGGCGGGTACGGTGAGTTCGAAGGCCGTGAGCGCCTCAATTTTTTCCGACGGTTTGGTGGCAAGGCGGCCATCAAGCCGCAACTGGCCGTCGAGGATTAACGCCTTGATCCGTTCCCGCGATAAATCGGGCACAGCCTCAACCAGTGCTTTATCGAGGCGTCCTTCGGTCAGGATGCCGGTTCGTTTTGATTGTTCCCCACTCACTTGCTATAACTGGGATGTAGACGCCGATTTATCAAGCGCGATGATTGCGAAAGCATATAAGAGCAGGGTTGCATCACGCCGCGGTCGTTGCCATTGACGGGGCAGGCGGTGTAACCCTTTCGCCTGCTTACTATGTTCAGGAACCCCATGACCGAAACTCAACCCGACCTTGCCGCCTTGCTCTGTTCGCGCCTTTGCCACGATTTGTTGAGCCCTGTCGGCGCAATGAACAACGGCATCGAATTGATGGCCGATGAGCAGGATCCCGACATGCGCGCGCGCTGCCTGGAGCTTTTGGCCGACAGCGCTAAGGCGGCGGCGGATAAATTAAAATTCTTCAGGCTCGCCTTTGGTGCAGCGGGGGGTTTCGGCGCGGAGGTCGATCCTGCAGAAGCAAAAGAGGCGATCAACAGCCTTGTTACCGGCAATGGCCGAACAGAATTGCAATGGATGGTGCCAGCGCAGCATTTGCCGAAATCGGCCGTCAAAATCATGCTAAACCTCATTTACATTGCGAACGAGGCTTTGCTTCGCGGCGGTGTGGTCAATGTCGCGGCGGAGCGGCGCGGGCGGACGACCGAGATAGTGGTGCG
>JBGSOJ010000352.1:0-3509 GCA_041739175.1 Sphingomonadaceae bacterium | reverse complement strand
CGTCCGATACCTGCGCGCTGTTCGCTTCAACCAATGCCTCGGCGCCAGCGGGATCGTCCTCCTTAATGCGGGCAATGGCGCGCGTGCGGAGCGTGTTGGTGCCCGCCTCGTCAATGTTGCGCGGGTTGCCGCGTTTGGGGGCGCTGCCAAGCCAGACGAATTGTTGCACGCTGGGTGCGGCGGGGATAGCGGTGGCCCCGCGTTTGCGCGCCATCGTGCCCATCTGCTCGGCCTTTGGCAGCCAAGGTGCGGAATTCAAAAGCGATTGCAATTGATCGCCCGACACCACCGGGCTTCCCGGTGCCGTGTACAATTCAGACAACGCCACGGCCTTTAACGCGCCATCGGGCAAAGCGTTGATAAGCTGCATCGCTTCATCCCAGCGTCCGGCGCGAATTGCCTCAAACGCAGCGCGGTTCAATTCGCGGTCTTTGTTCGATAAAATCGAGACTGTCGGCCCCTGACCCATGCGGAACGAATCGCTGCTGTTTGCCATGGCGGGAGCCGATGAAACAACAGCGGCGAAGGTAATAATGGGCGTTAGGTATCGGATCATAGGGCGTCCAATGTCTTTCGAAGCAAAAGCAAATCCTGCCATGCCGTTCGCTTGTAAGCGGGGCGCTTCAGCAGGCCGTGGGGATGAAAACAACTTGATGTAACATTATGTCCACTATCATGGTTAACATTGTGTAAACTACCGCGCGATTGCATGATAGGTTTATCAAGCAACAGGCGGCTGGTTAAGTCACCGAAAATCAGCACATGACGCGCGGCAAGCAAAGACAAATGGCGGCGCATGAGAGACTTGTAAAAGGCCACATCGTCTTGATAGCTTTGCGGCGTCGCGGCGTGGAAGGGGATCGCCGAAAAGATATACGCATCGGTGCGCGACAACCCAATGGCAGCAAGCATATTGTTAAGCAGCGCGCCGTCTTCTCCCAAAAACAATGCGCCCGATTTTTCATCGTCTGGCCGTGGCATATCGGTCAAGATGCACAGCCTTTCGGTGCCCTTACCCGTGGGCAAAACGCATCGGCGATTCGTTTTCGCGCTGAGTTCGGCATAAAATGCCGGCATGCCATCTAGTTTCGTTGGCAAAGCGGGAAATGCTGTATCTTTGCCTGTCGCGTCGGCCTGTGGCGGTGGCATTGCCGCCTTTGGAGCGTCCGCATTTTCCGTCAAGTTCATCTGCGCCATCAGGATATCGAAATCCGTAGCGTCATTTTGCACATCGCTCAGCCAAGCCGTTGGCGTATCGCAAACGGTGAAAACGACACCGGCGTCATTCCACCACGCCAGATAACTGGAAATGTGGTCGGCGGCTGAAATTGACGAATTTTGCATCGCTTTATCTAAGGCAGAGTGTTGACGAACGGGTCAATTGCTTGGCATGGCGAGATGCCTTAAACGGTTGGTTTTCTAAGATGGCGTGAGTTTGGCGTAGGCCAGGCGGCGCAAAACCTGCCCCGGGTTGTAATGGGAAAGGAAATTTCGATGTCTGAACGCGAATCCATGCCTTATGATGTGGTCATTGTTGGCGGCGGCCCTGCTGGCCTTTCGGCGGCAATCCGGCTGAAACAATTGGCCGAGGCTGCGGGACGCGAGATTGACGTTTGCGTGCTGGAAAAGGGTTCGGAAATTGGCGCGCATATTCTTTCGGGCGCCGTCATTGATCCTAAGGCGCTGGACGAATTGCTTCCCGATTGGCGCGAAGACGGCTGTTCATTGGCCGAGACGCGCGTGACTGAGAACCATCATTGGTTCCTGTCGGCCAAGGGCAAAACCTCGATCCCGCATTTGGCGACGCCAAAATGGATGCATAATGAAGGGTGCTATACCGGGTCGCTGGGTAATCTGTGCCGCTGGCTCGCCGAAAAAGCCGAAGGTTTGGGCGTCGAAATCTTCCCTGGCTTTGCGGCGGCGGAAATCCTGTTTAACGACGATGGCTCTGTCAAAGGCGTGGCCACCGGCGACATGGGCGTGGGCCGCGATGGCGAGCAAAAGGGCGATTATACGCCGGGCCTTGAACTCCACGCGAAATACACGTTTTTTGCCGAGGGTGTGCGCGGGCATTTGTCGAAAATGCTGAAAAAGCAATTCGATTTGGAGGCGAACAGCCAGCCGCAGATTTACGGCCTTGGCATTAAGGAATTGTGGGACATTGACCCTGCCAAGCATGAACCGGGCCGCGTTATCCATACCCAAGGCTGGCCGTTGAATGACGAAACCGGCGGCGGCGGGTTTGTCTATCATCAGGCGAACGGGCAAGTGGCGATTGGTTTTGTCACTTGGCTGAATTACAAGAACCCGTGGATTTCGCCGTTTCAGGAAATGCAGCGGTGGAAAACCCACCCCAAAATCCGCGAAATTCTTGAGGGCGGCAAGCGCGTATCCTATGGCGCGCGGGCAATTAACGACGGCGGGTGGCAGGCCGTGCCGAAGCTGACCTTCCCAGGCGGCGCGCTGATCGGGTGTTCGGCCGGTTTCGTCAATGTGCCCCGTATCAAGGGCACGCACACCGCAATGAAAAGCGGCATGATGGCCGCCGAAGCGGCGTTTGAGGCTGTCGTTGCGGACCGTTCGGGCGATGAACTGACGGCCTATACTGCCGCGTATGAAAACAGTTGGGTCTATTCGGAATTGCGCATGGTGCGCAATATCCTGCCCTTGGCGGAGAAGTACGGGCAGACATTCGGCACTTTGTTGTCGGGTGTGAATATTTGGGCGGAGCATCTGGGCCTGCGTATGCCTTACACCATGAAATTACACGCCGACCACACGCAAACGGGTCGCGCGGATTTGTATCGCAAGATTGATTATCCTAAGCCCGATGGCGTGTTGACGTTCGATCGGTTGTCGTCGGTGTTCCTATCAAACACCAACCATGCCGAGGATCAGCCGGTGCATTTGCAGGTCCGCGATCTGAACCTACAAAAATCCAGCGAATATGACGTATTCGGCGGCCCATCCACACGCTATTGCCCCGCCGGGGTCTACGAATGGATTGAGGAAGCGGGCCAGGAGCCGCGCTATGTCATCAACGCGCAAAACTGCGTCCATTGCAAAACCTGTGACATCAAGGACCCCAACCAGAACATCAATTGGGTGACGCCGGAAGGTGGCGGCGGGCCGAACTATCCGAATATGTAATCGGCCTTGCGCGGCATGATCTCTGAGACGGCATTTGCCAAAATTAACCTAGCCCTGCATGTGCGGCGGCGGCGGGAGGATGGCTATCATGATTTGGAGACGTTGTTCGCCTTCGTCGATAATGGCGATACGCTGACCTTTGGCGAAGCAGAGACATTTGGCCTTTCCATCGACGGGCCGTTCGCGGCGCCCCTTTTGGCGGAGGCGATTGCCGATAATTTGATCATGCGCGTGGCACAGGCAACGCAGGCGCATTTCGGCGTCGCGCGCGGTGCGGCCATGCACCTTACCAAAAACCTGCCGGTGGCATCGGGCATCGGCGGCGGTTCAGCCGACGCGGCGGCGGCGGCGCGGGGGCT
>JBGSOJ010000087.1:0-6975 GCA_041739175.1 Sphingomonadaceae bacterium | reverse complement strand
TCGCCCAGACGAGCAACCACTTTGGTTTTGATGGGAAGCTTCATCGCAGCACGGCTGAATGCTTCAGCGGCCAGAGGACCGGCAACGCCATCCAATTCGAACAGGATGCGGCCCGGTTTTACCCGTGCTGCCCAATATTCGACCGAGCCTTTACCTTTACCCTGACGAACTTCGGCAGGTTTTTTGGAAACAGGCACATCGGGGAAGATGCGGATCCACAAACGGCCCTGACGCTTGATGTGGCGTGTGATGGCACGACGCGCAGCCTCAATCTGACGGGCGGTGATACGCTCAGGCTCCATGGCCTTCAGGCCGTAAGAACCAAAGTTCAAGTCGGTGCCGCCAGGCGCCTTACCCTTGATCTTGCCCTTAAAGGCCTTGCGATATTTCATTTTCTTCGGTTGCAGCATGATGCTTTACCTTATCCTTATCTAAGCCAGATCAACGCGCCGGGCGGACGCCGGAGGTTTGAGCCTCCATCATCAACCGGTCGGTTGCCATGGGATCGTGGCCCAGAATTTCGCCTTTGAAAATCCAGCACTTAATGCCGATGATGCCATAAGCGGTCAGCGCTTCGGCCTCGGCATAGTCGATGTTGGCGCGCAATGTGTGGGCGGGAACCCGGCCCTCACGATACGATTCAACCCGCGCGATTTCCGCGCCGCCAAGACGACCACCGCAGGTGATCTTGATGCCTTCGGCACCCAGACGCATGGCGGATTGCATCGCACGCTTCATCGCCCGGCGGAACGCGATACGGCGGATCAGCTGATCCGCAATACCTTGAGCCACCAAACGCGCATCGACTTCGGGCTTGCGAATTTCGACGATGTTGAGCGAAATGTCGCTATCGGTGTATTTCCCGATCAGCTTTTTCAGCTTCTCGATATCCGCACCCTTCTTACCGATGATAACACCGGGGCGGGCCGCATAGATCGACACACGGCAGTTTTTCGCTGGACGCTCAATCACCACCTTGGAAATCGCCGCCTGTGGCATCGATTCCATGATGAATTTGCGGATTTTCAAATCTTCGATAAGAAGACGGCCATAGTCCGCACCTTCGGCGTACCAACGGCTGTCCCATGTACGGTTGATTTGCAGGCGAAGCCCGATCGGATTGCTCTTCTGACCCATGGCTTATGCCTCCTCTACTTCTTCATGCTCGCGCACGACGATGCGGATGCGGCTGAAGGGTTTGATGATGCGGCTCGACTTACCACGCGCACGGGCGTGAAAACGCTTCATGCTGATGGATTTGCCAACGCTGGCTTCGGCAACGACAAGGCTGTCGACATCCAGATTGTGGTTGTTTTCCGCATTGGCGATGGCCGAGGCCAAAACCTTACGAACATCAACCGCCATCGCCTTTTTGGAGAAGGAGAGCACATTCAGCGCGTCCTCAACCTTGCGGCCACGGATCAATTGCGCGACGAGGTTCAGCTTTTGCGCCGAACCTTTAATCATCGTGCCAGTGGCGAGTGCCTCGTTGTCGGCAACGCGGCGGGGTGCAGCTTGCTTAGACATTAGCGTTTACCCTTCTTATCGGCACCGTGACCATGATAGGTACGCGTGGGCGAGAACTCGCCCAATTTGTGCCCGACCATGTCTTCGCTCACCGTAACGGGAACGAATTTCTTGCCGTTGTAGACGTTGAACGTAAGGCCAACGAATTGGGGCAGAATAGTGGAACGACGCGACCAGGTCTTGATCGGGCCACCCTTGCCACCGGCGTCTTGTGCGTCTTCTGCTTTTTTCAGCAGATAGAGATCGACGAACGGACCTTTCCAAACGGAACGAGCCATGATTACCTCTTCTTCTTCGCGTGACGCGAACGAATGATCATCCGGTCCGTCGACTTGTTGCTGCGCGTGCGTGCGCCCTTCGTTGGCTTGCCCCATGGCGTCACAGGGTGACGACCACCGGAAGTCCGACCTTCACCACCACCATGCGGGTGATCGACCGGGTTCTTTGCCACACCGCGGGTCAGTGGCTTAATGCCACGCCAGCGGTTACGACCGGCCTTCGCCAGCGTGGTGTTCGAGTTATCGGGGTTCGATACTGCGCCCACGGTGCCCATGCAGGCGCCGGGGATGTAGCGTTGCTCACCCGAGTTCAAACGCACGATGACCATGCCGCGGTCACGGCCAACCAATTGCACATAAGTACCAGCGGAGCGTGCGATTTGCGCGCCTTTGCCGGGCTTCATCTCAATGTTGTGGCAAATGGTGCCGACGGGCATGTTGCTGAGCAGCATGGCGTTACCGGGTTTGGTATCGACTTTGCTGCCGGCAATAACCGTGTCGCCAACGGCCAAACGCTGCGGTGCGATGATGTACGTTTGGTCGCCATCTTCGTATTTCACCAAAGCGATGAACGCCGTGCGGTTGGGGTCATATTCCAGACGCTCGACCGTGGCAGGCATATCCCATTTGCGACGTTTGAAGTCGATAATGCGATATTTCTGCTTATGGCCGCCGCCGATGCCGCGCGAGGTGACATGGCCCTTGTTGTTACGACCGCCGGTCTTGCGCTTACCTTCGGTCAGCGCCTTGACAGGCTTTCCTTTGAACAGGCCGGAACGATCGACGAGGACAAGTCCGCGACGGGCTGGGCTGGTTGGTTTATAGCTTTTCAATGCCATGAGATTAAACTCCCGTGGTCACGTCGATCGATTGGCCTTCGGCCAATGTCACAACGGCTTTTTTGAAATCCGAGCGTTTGTAGGGACGACCCTTCCAACGCTTGGTCTTACCCTTTTGGACAAGGGTGTTGACCCCGGTCACCTTGACATCGAACAATGCCTCAACGGCCGCCTTGATCTGTGGCTTGCTGGCGGTGCCGGCAACCTTAAAGACAAAGGCATTGTGTTCGGAAAGCATGGTGGCCTTCTCGGTAATGTGCGGGCTGACAATCACGTCGTAATGACGGGTGTCGATTGCGTCTGACTTAGCCATTGAAGCGCGCCTCCAGCTTTTCGACGGCCGCGCGGGTCAGGACCAGCGTGTCTGCCTTGATGATGTCATAGACATTCGCGCCGACAGCGGGGAGGACATCCACGCCGACCAGATTGGCCGATGCCTTGCGGAAATTGTCATTTACGGCGTCGCCATCGATAACCAAAGCACGATTGCCAAGACCCAGTTTCGACAACTGACCGGCAAGGTTTTTGGTTTTCATGTCGGCGATTTCCAGCGTGTCGATAACGATCAACGAACCGTCCATCGCCTTGCTGGACAAAGCCATTTTCAGGCCAAGCGCGCGAATTTTCTTATTCAGCGAAGGGTTAAAGTCACGCAGGCGTGCGCCGTGTGCTTTACCACCACCGATGAAGATCGGGGCGCGGCGATCGCCGTGACGGGCAACACCGCCGCCTTTTTGGCGACCGAATTTCTTACCCGTGCGAGCAACTTCCGAACGCTCACGCGTTGGGCGCGCGGTACCGCGACGCTTTTCCAGCTGCCAGGTGATGACGCGGTGCAGAATGTCTGCGCGCGGATCGACACCGAACACATCGTCGTTCAGATCAATGTCGCCGCTTGCGTCTGCCGAGAGGGTTTGAACTGTGAGTTTCATGGCTTAACCCTCCTGATTTTCTGCGCCGGTTGCATCTGCTGCCGGTGCTTCGGTTTCGGTTTGCGACACAGCAGCTTCATCAGCAGCCGTCTCGGGCGAATTGGCGGCGCGCAGGCTGGCGGGGAAAGGAATGCCTTCCGGCGCCTTTACCTTCACCGAGTCCTTAATGAGCAGCCAGCCATTTTTCGCACCGGGGACAGAGCCCTTCACGAAAATCAGGCCACGCTCCACATCGGTGCGCACGATTTCCAAATTTTGCTGGGTACGTTGACGGTCGCCCATGTGTCCGGCCATCTTCTTGTTTTTGAAGACCTTGCCTGGATCTTGGCGTTGACCGGTCGAACCGTGGGCACGGTGAGAAATCGACACGCCGTGCGATGCACGCATACCGCCGAAGCCCCAACGCTTCATCGCGCCGGCGAAGCCCTTACCCTGTGTGTGCCCGGTAATATCCACAAGTTGCCCGTCGATGAAGTGGTCGGCAGCAATTTCTGCGCCAACATCGGGCAGCGCATCGGCGCCGCTGACACGGAATTCAGCGACGCGTGCTTTCGGCTCGACTTGGGCCTTGGCAAATTCGCCGCGTTGCGGTTTGTTTACATTTTTCGCTTTGCGGGTTCCGGCACCAAGACGAACGGCAAAATAGCCATCGCGTTCTTCGGTACGGGCACCAACCACTTGGCAGCCTTCCAGCGCCAAAACGGTCACAGGAACATGTCGCCCGTCCTCTTTAAAGAGGCGAGTCATTCCCATCTTTTTCGCGATCACGCCAGTACGCATGATCTTGTACTCCCTAACAGAGGCCCCGCAGGTCGCGCCGAAACGCAGTCATTGGGGCGTATCGCCTATTTCAGCCCTAAATTTAGGTGGAAGTTACCAGTGCCCCGTCCGGGCTGAAATGCCGCCAGACCAACCGAATGTTGGAACAGCGACGAGACGGGGACGCTTGACCCGGACAAGTCCGGCGGTATCCACCATAATCCGTCAATTGGGCATAGGCCCGTATCAACGGCGGTTGCCCCCTAACCAAAGCCAGGAGGCTTAGCTGGCGTTTAGGCCAACTTAATCTCAACATTGACGCCAGCGGCGAGGTCGAGCTTCATCAGCGCGTCCACGGTTTGCGGCGTGGGCTGCACGATGTCGAGCAGCCGCTTATAGGTGCGAACTTCGAACTGCTCACGCGATTTTTTATCGACGTGCGGTCCGCGGTTCACGGTAAACTTTTCAATGCGCGTTGGCAGGGGAATTGGACCCCGGATCAAAGCGCCGGTGCGTCGTGCGGTGTCGGCGATTTCGCCGGTCGCTTGATCGAGCACGCGGTGGTCAAATGCCTTCAGGCGGATGCGGATATTCTGCGTTTCCATATGCCAACGAGTCCAATTTCTACAGTGCGCGCGAGGGATTAGCAAAAAACCAATCCAGCGCTTGAAAGAGCCAAAAACAAACCGCCCCGGGTGATCCATTCGGATGGCCGAGGCGGCTTGTGAATTTCGTGCCCCGCCCGAATTCAGTCAAAAACCGAATCACCCGAGCGGGGCTGAGAGGTGCCTATATTAGGCTTTGATCACGCTGACAACCCCCGAACCGACGGTACGACCACCTTCGCGAATTGCGAAGCGGAGACCTGGGTCCATGGCGATGGGTGCAATCAATTTTACTTCGATGTCGACGTTGTCGCCGGGCATCACCATCTCGGTGCCCTCAGGAAGGATCACTTCGCCAGTGACGTCGGTGGTGCGGAAGTAGAATTGTGGGCGGTAGTTCGCAAAGAACGGCGTGTGACGGCCGCCTTCATCTTTCGACAACACATAAACGGTGGCCGAGAAATGGGTGTGCGGGGTAACCGAACCGGGCTTGCAAAGAACCTGACCGCGCTCAACATCTTCACGCTTCAAACCGCGAACCAGCGCGCCAATGTTGTCGCCTGCACGACCTTCGTCGAGCAATTTGCGGAACATTTCAACGCCGGTAACCGTGGTTTTTTGCGTGTCGCGGATGCCGATAACTTCGACTTCTTCGCCAACCTTAATGATGCCGGTTTCGACGCGGCCGGTCACAACCGTACCACGACCCGAGATCGAGAACACGTCCTCAACAGGCATCAGGAATGGCTTGTCCACGGGACGGTCTGGCTGCGGGATGTAGCTGTCAACAGCGGCCATCAGCTCAAGGATTTTGTTCTTGCCGATTGCGTCGTCGCGGCCTTCCAAAGCGGCCAAAGCCGAACCAGCGATGATGGGGATGTTGTCGCCATCAAAGTCGTACGACGACAGCAACTCGCGGATTTCCATGTCGACCAGTTCAAGCAGCTCTTCGTCGTCGACTTGGTCAACCTTGTTCATGAACACGACCAATTGTGGCACGCCAACCTGACGGGCAAGCAGGATGTGCTCGCGCGTTTGGGGCATCGGGCCGTCAGCAGCGTTCACCACCAAAATCGCGCCGTCCATTTGCGCCGCACCGGTGATCATGTTCTTCACATAGTCAGCGTGACCTGGGCAATCGACGTGCGCATAGTGGCGTGCTTCGGTTTCATATTCGACGTGTGCGGTCGAAATCGTGATGCCGCGCTCGCGCTCTTCGGGAGCCTTATCGATATTGGCAAAGTCAACGGCTTCACCACCATAAGTTTCCGACATAACTTTCGTAATCGCTGCGGTCAGCGTGGTCTTGCCATGGTCAACGTGACCAATGGTGCCGATGTTGCAGTGCGGCTTGTTCCGCTCAAATTTTGCTTTTGCCATTGTAAACCTACCTTCGAAAAATCAACTGACGCGGTTGAGTTGGAATGGGACGACAGTTTGCGCCGCGCTTTGGCGTTTGGATGCGCATCTGTCAACCCTATTGACGGCCAGCCTTGCCGAGCGACAAACCCGCGCGGCAAGACTGGATACTTGGATTTAGGCCATTTTCGCCTTTAGCTCGGCGGCGACATTCGATGGCACTTCTTCGTAATGGGAGAAGAACATCGAATAGCTGGCGCGGCCTTGCGTGAACGAACGCAGTTCATTCACATAACCGAACATATTGGCCAAGGGGACCATGGCCTCAACCGCCTGCGCATTACCGCGGGTGTCGGTGCCCTGAATTTGGCCACGGCGGCTGTTCAAATCGCCGATAACATCGCCGAGGTAATCATCCGGCGTGACGACTTCAACCTTCATGATCGGCTCAAGCAGCTTGATACCGGCCTTTTGCGCCGCTTCACGCATCGCACCGCGACCGGCAATTTCAAATGCCAAGGCCGAGGAGTCGACATCGTGATACGCGCCGTCGGTCAGGATGATGTCAAAGTCGATGATCGGGAAGCCGATGAGCGAACCACCCTCGGCGGTTTCGCGCATACCCTTTTCCACCGAAGGAATATATTCCTTCGGAATGTTACCGCCCTTAACTTCG
>JBGSOJ010000328.1:0-7872 GCA_041739175.1 Sphingomonadaceae bacterium | reverse complement strand
CGAAGGATTGGCCATCCTTGCCGAGCTCATCGCCGCCGCCGCGCCCGTGCAGCGTGAGCCCGCGCCGCTATCCGCGCTCTCTCTGGGCGTCAAATGCGGTGGATCAGATGGCTTTTCGGGTCTGACCGCAAATCCCTTGGTCGGGCGTATGGCCGATGTGATAGGTGGTGCAGGCGGGCAAGTTATCCTGACCGAAATTCCGGAAATCTTCGACGCGGAGCATATCGTCATGCAGCGCGCCGTGAATGAGGCGACCTTTACCGCCGCCGCCGCGCTTATTCAGGATTTCAAGGCGCATTTCACCGCCGCTGGCGAAGGCCTGTCCGACAATCCCTCCCCCGGCAACATCGCGGGCGGTATTACCACGCTGGAGGAAAAGTCCCTCGGCGCAGTGCAAAAGGGCGGGCGCGTGCCGCTTGTCGATGTCATCCGATATGGCGGGATGGCAAGCCGCGCGGGGCTGACCCTTTTGGAGGCACCGGGCAATGATGCAGTGTCCTCCACTGCGCTGACGGCGGCGGGCGCGACCGTAATCCTGTTTACCACGGGGCGCGGCACGCCGCTTGGCTTCCCCGCACCGACAGTAAAAATCGCCAGCAACAGCGCACTGGCCGCCGCCAAACCGGGGTGGATCGATTTCGACGCGGGCGCGGTGCTTACCGATGGCATGGATGCGGTGAGCGCGGCGCTGCTGGACCGTATCATCGCCATCGCCAGCGGCGAACCCACAGCGGCCGAACGGAATGGCGACCATGATATTGCGATCTGGAAAACCGGTGTTACTTTGTAATTCGAACGTGCTGCCCACCCCCGCCCCCTCCCGCAGGCGGGAGGGGAGAAGGTTGCGCTATTCATCCCCTACCGCTTGCGGGAGGGGCAGTGAGACTTAGGCCTTTAGGCCTTAGTCGCAACGGGGTGGGCCATGCACCGCCTTGACTAACCACCCACATGCAAAAACGCCCGCCGGACAACAACCGACAGGCGTTTCATGCGAGCCCGAAGGGCTGAGGCGGGAGAGGCCGAAACCCCTCCCCATTGATTACATCTTGTATCGCACACCAAAGATGAAGGTGCGGCCATAATGGTTGTTCTCGTAATTCCGCTCGGTCGCGTCATCGGTGAAGCGATAGCGGTAATCGTCGAGCAAGTTGGTGCCCTCAACCAATACTTCCAACTGTTCGGTCACTTGGTAGCGGATGGAGGCATCGACGTTCAGTGATTCGCCATAACCCTCAAAAAGGTTACCCGTCGCGCTGCCGCCGTCCAAATAGCTGCTGCGATAGGCGACCGACGACCGGACGGAGAATTTGCCGTCGTCATAATAAGCCGTCGCGTTCCACGATCGTTTCGCGGTGGGGAACAAAGTGCGGGTGAACAATTGCCCGGCGGGAGCAACCAAGCGGTTGGTTGCGGGGTCGTACACCGACGGCCCGACCAAGGTGTAATCCGCCTGGCTATCCACGAAGGTGATGTTGCCCAATACGCCGAAATGCTTGAGCGAATCGGAGAATACCGAGAACGGCAAGTTCAGCGCCAATTCCACGCCCTTCAACGTTGCGCCCTCACCATTGATCGTTTGGCGGAATTCAAACTGGCGATTGGGATCATCGCCTAACACAACCGCCGTATGCGCTGGCGTTCCGGGAACCAGCAACGATGTCGGCAATCCGCTCTCGGCGAAGGTTCCCGACCGGCTCGCCCCGACAGGGAAGCTCTCCACATCCTTATAAAAGAACGCCGCCGAAATGACCGCACCGGGAGCGAAATAATATTCGATGCCGATGTCATAATTGGTCGCGCGGAAGGGTTCAAGGAAGGGGTTGCCGCTGGTGATGCGGAAATTGAATTGGTCCACCGTGCCACCCGGCGTCAAATTGCCCAGCGATGGCCGCGTAATGACGCGCCCAATGGCGCCGCGGATGATAAGGTCATCCATCGGGAAGAAGTTGACGTTCATCGACGGCATCCAATCGTCATAGGTGCGTTCGACAGTGACGAACGTGCCGCTGACGAAGCCCGAGGACGATTGGTCGGTCTTGGCAAAACGCACGCCGGCGTTGCCCGTCATCCGCATCCCTAAAACGCGGGTTTCAAAATCGGATTGGAACCAGCCGCCGGTCACTTTTTCGGTGACATCGCGTTGCTCCCCTTGTTGCAGGCGGGCTTCACGATTGTAGAGCCCGACCAAGGCCGCACCCGCCTCCAGATTGGGCACGACCCAGCTGTTGGTGTTGCCCGATGGTTGTCCCGCATTGCCCAGATCGAATATCTCCGAAATGCTGGCCGTCACTGGCGCGCCATATTGGCCCGCAACGCAGGTGAAGGCGGCGCAATAGGTGGAATCGCGGGTGTAGCCAATGGTCGAGAAATCGAACTGGCGATAAAACGGCCCAAAGCTCAGTTGGAAGCCGTCGGCCACATCCCACTCAAAATCCGCCGCGAAAGTCTTAAAATTGTTCTCCAAATTGGACGGACGGTCGCGGAATTCCGCCAATTGAAAGGCGGCCGGATTGGTAATGTCCGCGTTAAAGGTCAAAAGCGGGCTTTCCATATCGGTATAGTCAAACCGATAACCATTGGCGTCGCGGTCATCAAAGGCCAATGTGCTTTCCACAGGAATATCCGCGGTCGATTTCGACACACCGGCCAGCAGGTTGACGCGGAAATCCTCGCCCAAATCCTGCTCTATGCGGCCCGAAATCTGGTAAAATTCGGTCTCGCTCTCGCGGTGATAGCGTTCGGTCCGTACCCAAGCATTGTTCAGCGTGGCAGCAACCAGATTGTTGTTGCTGTCGATGGTGTAGTTGGCAACATCGATGTTCCGTTCGTTGGAACGCAGCAAGACTTCGCCCCAATATTCATCGCGGGTGGCGCTGAATTTCGAATAAAGCCCGTCGATCGAAATCTTCGTGCTGTCGGTCGGCGCAAATTGTATGGAGCCGGTAATACCCAACCGCTCCCGTTCGTGCGCGACCAGGCCATAGCGCGGAATGCGGGGGTGAAACGCCTCGGCCACATCGACGCACGCGGCCGACGGGTTGGCAACAAAGTTACTCCCCGACAGACAGGTCGTGCCATTGACGGATCGGAACGGGGTCTGCACCCAGCGCACCGTGTTGTTGCCCAATTCGGATGTCTTATATTTCGAATAGGCCGCCGATACCGAAATGCCGAAGGTCTGATCGGCATTGGTCCAACCCAATAGGCCGGCAAAACGCGGGCTGAGTTCCTCGTTCAAATCATTATAGCGTCCCTGTACCGACGCCACCAAGGTCAGGCCGGGATCAAAAGACAACGGGTTGCCCGTATTCAAATCCACAACCGCGCCAAGCGAACCTTCGTCGAGCGAAGCGGAGGCGGTTTTGTTGACCACAATGCTGTTAAACAATTCCGACGCAAAGACGTTGAAATCAAAGCTACGCTCACGGTTAGCCGACGCACCGTCAGTGCTGGTGGCGATAGTCTCCATGCCGTTCACCCGAACGCGGGTGAATTGTGCGCCAAGTCCGCGAACCGTGATGGCGCGCCCTTCGCCTGCGTCGCGTTGGATGGCGACGCCGGGAATGCGCTGCAGCGATTCGGCAAGGTTCTGATCGGGAAACTTCGCAATATCTTCGGCGACAATCACATCCACCGAGGTGGTCGAATCACGCTTGATATCCAGCGCAGCGTCGAGCGATTGGCGGAAACCGGAAACGACGATTTCGCCCTCGGCGGCCTTCTCTTCTTCGTCTGCTTCCGCTGCTTGGGCATAGGCCGGTGCCGCGCCAAGTACGGCAAGCGACACGCCGGCGGCCAACACCGCCCATTTTTGCGCCCGCAATGTGTGTGATAATGCCTTCATAATCAGGTCCTCCCTAAAACAATTCATCATTATGTCCCTACGACACCGGTCTTTTGACACCGGTTACCGCCGGAATTCTCAAAAAGGACAGGCGGAATATTTCCCAACCCGTCCGGTGCAGATGGCCCGCCCGTAGGCTTGGTCCATCCAAAAAACCTCATTAAGGAACGTATCCTCAATAAACCAAGGAACGCTTTTTCACGTTTACCGGCGCGTACGCGGTAACCGGTGTCACCAATTTATGATGATATGTCACAAAGCTGTCAAGAGCAGAAACTTCATACCCGTTTCAACGTTCAATTTGTGTTGCCCATTCGCCGCACCCAACTTGCGTACGCGGCGGCGCTATCCTTGACGATAGCGCGCGCAGATATGCGCGAATAGCCTTTGACACCGGTGTCTTAATCGTCGATTTTCGAATAAGCGCGGATCTACCGACACACGTGGGTATCGTGCGCAAAATACAATGGGAGCGGGACATGAGTGAGCAAAATGCGGACATTCCGCCGAAGGACAATGGCATACCCGGCGTAGTGCAAAAGGTCGGACGCTATCGCTGGTCGATCATCGCTTTGTTGTTTTTCGCGACCACTGTAAACTACATCGATCGCACGATGTTGGGGCTTATGAAGCCCGACCTATCTAAGGAAATGGGCTGGACCGAGGATGATTATGGCAACATCGTCACCGCGTTTCAGGCGGCCTATGCCATGGGCTTTTTGTTCATGGGCTATCTCATTGATAAATTCGGCCCGAAGGTCGGCTACGCGATTGCCATCACAATTTGGACCATCGGCCATGTCGCACACGGTTTTGCCAGCGGAGTCATCGGCTTTATGGCCGCGCGCGTCGTGCTTGGCATTGGCGAGGCGGGGCATTTTCCTGCCGTTGTCCGCTCCAGCAGTGAATGGTTCCCGCAAAAGGAGCGCGCCTATGCCATTGGTTGGGTGAACAGCGCGACGACCATCGGCGTTATCCTGACTGCGCCCACCCTTGCGCTGTTCATGGTAACCTTGGGCTTTGGCTGGCGTGAGACGTTCATTGTCACCGGTCTGTTCGGCGTTGCTTTGCTTATCCTTTGGCTCTGGTTGTATTCTAACCCGCGGGAGAGCGGCAAAGTTTCTGCGGGCGAGTTGGCGTGGATTGAGCATGATCCTCCGGAAAAAATCGAGCAATTGGGCTGGAGCGCCATCGTAACGAAACGCGAGGCATGGGCGTTTGCCCTTGGCAAATTCCTTACCGATCCGGTCTGGTTCCTCATGCTCTTCTGGCTGCCATCCTATTTCGCCAGTACATTCAATGTCGATCTGAAGGTCATCTTGCTACCGATGATCATCATGTATCTCTTGTCCGATGCGGGCAGTATTTTTGGCGGGTGGATGTCGTCCAAACTCATTCAAAGCGGGCGCACCCCGAACTTTGCGCGCAAAATGACAATGATCGCATCGGGCCTGTGCGTGGTGCCTTTGTTGTTCGTGACCAGCGTGGATAATATGTGGCTGGCCGTCGTGCTGATCGGTATCGCACTCGCGGGGCATCAGTCATTCTCGACCAACATATTGTCGATCCCGCCCGATATGTTCCCCAAACGCGCCGTGGGTTCGGTCATTGGCCTAGGCGGTTTTATGGGCGGTATTGGCGGCATGATCATGGCGAAGTCCACGGGCCTAGTGCTCGACGCAACCGGCGGCGATTACACCATGATCTTCGCCGCCTGCACGATGGTCTATTTCATCGCCGTGGGGGTGATCCACTTGCTCACGCCGCGATTGGCGAAGGTTGAAGTCTAGGGACTATAAGGCGCGGAACTGGAAATTCCGGAACCGCGCCGTCCCCTCCCCTGCCGAATAGAGGCCGGGACGCAACATCAGGAAACCGCCGCGCACATTGTGGTGGTATCCCGATACCTCCATCCCGCGATCAAAGCGCAGCCAAGTCGCTCCGCCATCGCTGCTGCTATCATAGGTCACGATATGCCGGTCGTTGGTCACGCGCATCCGCATTGCGCGCCCATGCGGGTTGGCGGGCCGCCCGCGCTCTATGCCATATTGATGGGTAACGAACCGGTCCTTATCGAAGCCCAAGCCGCAGTGGAGCTTGTCATCGTAAAACAGGATAAGCCCCGCCGTGCCGGCTTCATCAATCTCAATATCACATTCAAATTGATACGCTGTGTCTCCCCCTATCAGTAGCAAGGGCGACCCATCCGAAGGTGCCTTGCCCGCCGCGTCGAGGTGCAGCGTGTTGTCCATCACCCGCGCACGGGCGCGCTCCTCCGGCCTAGGGCGGAAGAAATTCCATTTCGCGCCATAGGCCAAGGTCGCGAAATCATCGGATAGGGGCTGGCCATGCGCCGCGCCCGCCCTTGCTTTGGGCTTCACAATCGGCTGCGACAAATCGCCGCCGGTCATGCGCAGCCATCCGCCATCGGTCCATTCGATGGGATCGAGCAATGTCTGCCGCCCCAATGTCCAGAAACCGTTCTCATAGCCGTGATAGACCGCCCACCACCCGCCATCGGGGGCCTCCACCAATGTCGCATGGCCACGCGACCACCATTTTTCCGCCGCCGAAGTCGTTCGCACCAAGGGGTTCGCGGGGCAATCCTCCCACGGGCCATGGATGGAGCGGCTGCGCGCGGCAATCACCATATGCCCCGTCGGCGGGCCAGCGGTGCCGCCGACGGCGGTTATCATGTAATAATATTCCCCGTGCCGCGTGATCTTCGGCCCCTCGGGAGAAAAACCTTCAACCACCCAATCCGACGGATAGCGCCACGGGTCATAGACATGCTCAATCGGGCCAACGGTGGACAGGCCATCATCGGAAAGCCGCACACGGTCGCCGCCCGATAGGAATAGCCAGCGCGACCCATCCTCCCCCACCGCATGGCCGGGGTCGATGTGGTTGGGCAGATTGAGGTCAATCGGCTCGCTCCAAGGACCATCGATATGGTCGGCATAGATTACCCACGACGTGTTCGGGCCTTTGGTGGGGATATAGAGGTAATAGCGCCCCTCATGTTTACACAATTCCGGTGCCCAAACCGCACCGATATTCTTGGTCAGTGCAGCGGTGCGTGGAGTCCAGTTGATGAGGTCGATGCTGTGCCAAATGACCAGCCCCGGATAGCTATCAAACGTCGAAAACGTCATGTAATAATCCGCGCCATCTTTCAGGATGGTCGGGTCGGGATGGTCGCCGCTGATCAGCGGATTGAGGAACCGACCGTCCCCCAAATCGGGAATGCGTTGGTTGTCGAACCCACGGGCGTAGGGTGGCGGCGGTTTAGGCGATGTCGCCTTCGCCCTGTCAAAGGCCGCGCTCCCGGTCAGGCCTAATCCCGCCGATGCACCAAGCAATTTCAATCCATCGCGGCGGGATAAAGTCATGGGTAATTTCCTGCTAACTGCCCGGTTGAATATAAGGCACGCGGGCGAACAGTTCCCGTTCCCACCCGCGCGGGTTATGTTCGACGCGGCTTGTCCGGTCGAAAATCATCGTTTTGCGGTCGGTCAGGTCATACGCCGCCCACCCCGGATTGCCGGTTTTGGCAAAGCGGACGAACGCGTCCATGACGGTGTTGCTCATCGTTTGGCGCGTGTTGGTCATCATAGGGACGGTGCCAAAGGCCAGCCCGATGTCATCGGTATGCTTGGCATCCTCAAAATCGAGTTGATAAACGAATGTGTTCGCATTTCCGGTCCGCGCCCGCGCCTCCGCCTCCTCCACCTGGCCCCGCCAACTGCGCGCGGCGGTGACTATGCGGTGGAACAATTTGGTAGCGTCGTCATTGGGGTAGCGTGCGCGGAACTCACCCACCACCCAATGCGGATCAATATCGACCTTCATTTCGGGACCAATTCGCTCCGCCAGATTGTCCATAGTGAGGCCCAGCAATGGCGGCTTATCCGGCGCAAAGAACGCGCGCGTTTCGCTAATCGTATTGCCCAATAGCATCGGGATATGGTTCGATTGCGGCGCGGCATCGGGCCAGAACGGGTGGCGATTGAGGTTCCTCATATCCA
>JBGSOJ010000072.1:0-4998 GCA_041739175.1 Sphingomonadaceae bacterium | reverse complement strand
ATGTCCGAAATCCCCATTCCCCCGAAATAGCGCATTTCCACCAACTCCATGTAGGACGGCTCAATTGCCCCCAACCGGATTAGCGCGGAATCGAGCGCGGCCAGATCAAATCTTTGTCCGCCATCGACCTGCGTGTTGAGTTCCACCTTGTGGTGCCGCCGTTTGTCGGTGTCACGGGTGCGCGCATGATCGACCAGCACATTGCGCATCAACCGGCTGGCCAAAGCCATAAAATGGGCGCGCCCGCCAATTTGCGGGTTGTCGATTTTTAAAAGCCGCTCGACTGCGTCATTGATAAGGTCGTGCGTGGAGAGCGAGCTTGCCGCTTCATGCCGCAATCGCGCGGCGGCGATTTGTTGAAGCTCGGGCAGCAGCCGCGCGATGAGTTGGTCGCGCGCGCTGGCCGAGCCATCGACCCAACCGCCAATCAGTATCTGCGTATTGTCCGTGTTGCGCATGCAATGCCCCTTTTGCCAGCATTGCGACCCATCGTTATCTGCCCGAATTTACGGCAAAGGCCGCAAAGTGCAAAGAATTTAATTTTTTGTAAATGCGCCTGATCCGCTTTTCGCTCCCCCGCCGCTTACAACAATAGGACCGTAACGACGGACCAGCGGCCCCGCCGCGCTCCGCATCGTGCGATCCTTTGGCACAAACGGCGCTTGCCCCGACAAGGCGGCGCGCACGAAGGAGTATGCATGATGACGATCGTTAACGGAACACCGGGCAATGATATTATCGATATGGGCGCCGAAGGCGCCGTCCCCACCAGCCAGCCAGGGACCGAGGATTATGTCTATGCCGGAGACGGCGATGACCGGGTGATTGTCGTACAAAATCTGCCGCAAGTGCCGTTTGCATTGTCAGGCCAAACCAGCGTTTATGATTATATTTACGGCGGCAATGGCGTCGATACCTTGCAAATGACGATATATTACACCGACCGGATCAACAGCCTTTCCTTTACCGCCGATCCAGAAGGCGGCTTAAGCGGCGCGTACACGTGGAATTCCACTTGGCGCAACACCACGACGGGCGAAACGGGCGTGACAATCGGCGCGGGATTTTTCTTCTATAATTTTGAAAATTTCGACCTGACGATGGCAACCGACCTCAACATTGCGACGGGCGACGGTGATGATGTTGTCCGCGCGCATCGCGATCACTCCGTCGCAATGGGCGCGGGCAATGATACCTTGTATATCGACCATGCGGGTTCGGCCTATGGCACTTCGATGACCGCAACGGGTTCGTTGGCGGCGGGCTACAGCGGCACAGCCTATAATGCCGCTTATGGCACAATCGCCTTTAGCGGGGTGGAGAATTTCAATCTCGATTTGTCCAACGCGGCGGATAATGTGACGTTGGGCGATGGCAATGATGTGGTGTTCGGCAATGCGGGCAATGACCGAATCCGTGTCGCGGGCGGCGTGAACGAGGTTAACGGCGGCGCGGGCTTTGACGAATTGAGCATCGACTTTTCAGGCCAAGCGACCGGCGTTGCCATCGACTTAACGATCGCCACCGGCGCGCAGCAATCGAGCGGCGCGGGATCAGTTGCGGAATTTGAAAGTTTCGGCACCTTCGTCGGATCGGTATTTGACGACACCATCCTGGAAAGCGACAGCACGATTAACACCAACGGCACTTTCAACATGGGCGATGGCGATGATTACCTGCGCGTATCGCGCGGCACCGATGTCATTGAGGGCGGCGCAGGCAGCGACCGTTTGGCCATTGATCATAGCACCTCGGCATATGGCAGCTATTTCACCGAAGATTTCCTCGGCACATTCGCGGGCGGTTATGAAGGTGAATGGTACAACGCGGGCTTTGGCCGCTTCACCTTTAGTGGCATTGAGCATTTCGACCTGACCGGCGGCAATGCGATTGACACGCTGACGGCGGGCGATGGCGACGACAATCTGTGGGCCAATAGCGGCAATGACCTCATTACCGCCGGTATGGGCAATGACAACGTTGAAGGCGGCGCAGGGTTGGACCAGCTGAGCATCAATCTGTCCGATGAAAATATGGGCATCACCATCGATCTGACGCAGGCAGGCGCGCAGCAATCCGGCGGTAGCGGCAATATTACCGGTATCGAAAGTTTCGGCGGTGTCGTCGGCTCGGCATTTAACGATGTGCTGGTCGAAACCGACAGCACGATTAACACCAACGGCAATTTCAATCTGGGCGACGGCGACGATTACCTCAGGGTATCGCGCGGCGTTGACGTCATTGAAGGCGGCGCGGGCAGCGACCGTTTGGCCATTGATCACAGCACCTCGGCATATGGCAGCTATTTCACCGAAGATTTCCTCGGCACATTCGCGAGTGGCTATGCGGGCGAATGGTATAACGCGGGCTTTGGCCGCTTCACCTTTAGCGGGATTGAGCATTTCGATCTGACCGGCGGCAATGCGATTGACACGCTGACGGCGGGCGATGGCGATGACAATTTGTGGGCCAATAGCGGCAATGACCTCATTACCGCCGGTATGGGCAACGACAACATCGACGGCGGTGCAGGCTTTGACCGGCTGAGCATCAATCTGTCGGATGAAACCGGCGGCGTCACCATCGACTTGATGCAGGCAGGCGCACAACAAACCGGCGGCAGCGGCAGCGTTACCGGCGTCGAAAGTTTCGGCGTCGTGGTCGGATCAGCGTTTGACGATGTGTTCATCGAAACGGGCAGCACGATTAACACCAACGGCAATTTCAATCTGGGCGATGGCGACGACTATCTGCGCCTATCACGCGGCACCGATGTGGTTGAGGGCGGCGCGGGCAGCGACCGGTTGGTCATCGACCACAATGATTCGGCCTATGGCAGCTATTACACCGTGGCCTTTTCCGGCACGTTGGCAGGCGGCTATGCGGGGCAGTTTTACAACGCCGGGCACGGCCGTTTCACCTTTAGCGGGATTGAGCATTTAGACCTGATCGGGGGCAGCGGTAACGACACTTTGCGCGGCGGCGATGGTGATGACAATTTATGGGGCAATGCGGGCAATGACCTCATTTTCGCTGGCGGCGGCGTCAACACGGTGGATGGCGGCGCGGCAGGGTTTGACCAACTGTCGATTGATTTTTCCGGCGCAGCGGCGGGCGTGCATTTGGACTTAAGCCTAACCGGCGCGCAGCTTGTCGCTGGCCCAGGTAGCGTGACGGGCATCGAAAGTTTCGGCACAATCATTGGCAGCGCGTTTGACGATATCTTCATCGACACCATCGTCACCACCAACAGCAACAGCACCATCAACACCGGCGCGGGCAATGACTATGTCCGGACATTCGACGGCACCGATAGCATCGATATGGGCAGCGGCAGCGACCGGCTGGCGGTGGATTATAGCGGGTCGGCCTATGGTGGCTATTTCAACACCGCAATCACCGGCAGTTTGGCCAGCGGCTATGCAGGGTCGATTTATAATGCCGCGCGGGGCAGCACCAGTTTCGCTGGCGTTGAGCATTTCGACCTCATCGGCGGCAATGGCGCGGATGATTTCGTGACCGGCGGCGGCGATGACAATATCGATACCGGCCTCGGCGCAGATTATGTGAGCAGCGGCAGCGGCAATGATGTGGTTCGACTAATCAGCAATGGCAGCATCGCCGACGGTGGCACAGGCGTGGATACCCTCGACCTCTCCGGCCGTGATGGCGGCGGTGGCGCGCATACAATCAACGGTCGCACCGGACTATGGCAGGGCGCGACGCAGCGGATGACTTTGGCCAATTTTGAGAATGTGATCGGGCTGAACAATGGCCACGACACGATTATCGGATCGTCGGTTGCCAATATGTTGTCGGGCCTGTCAGGCAATGATGTGCTGTATGGCTATGCGGGCGCGGATACGCTGCTCGGCGGGGAGGGGGATGACATCTTGAACGGCGGTACCGGCGCGGACGCGATGCGCGGCGGGACCGGCAATGACATCTATTTCCTCGACAATGCGGGCGACACTGTCACCGAAATGCTGGGTGAGGGCGTCGATGAAGTGCGCGTGACATTCAATTATACGCTGGGCGACAATGTTGAGGATATGCGGTTGCAAGGCGCAGCGCGGATTGGCACGGGCAATGCGCTCGACAATGTGATCTTTTCCGGGGCCGGGCCAGTCACTCTTTCGGGCATGGACGGCAACGATATTTTGTGGGGCAGCGCGGCATCGGATAGCCTGTTTGGCGGCACCGGTAATGACACGCTTTACGGGCGCAACGGCAATGACACGCTGGAGGGTGGCGATGGCAATGACATTTTGCGCGGCGAAATTGGCTCCGATATTCTGTTTGGCGGCAATGGCGATGATTTCGCCTTTGGCGGCGATGGCATTGATACGCTGCACGGCGGCGACGGCAATGACACTTTGCGCGGGGAGGCGCAGAACGACACGCTTTATGGCGATGCAGGCGATGACGCTGTGCAAGGCGGCGACGGCAATGACCAGCTTTACGGCGGGGCGGGCCGCGATGTGATGAGTGGCGGGCTGGGCAATGACAATTTCTGGTTTGATGAGGGCGACTTTGCCGGACTCACCAATGCCACCGCCGACCGGATTCAGGACTTTACGCAGGGGCAGGACCGCATCCGGCTGGGCGATATTGACGCCAACATCTTGGTCGCGGGGGATCAGGGCTTTGCCTTTATTGGCAGCGCGGCGTTCAGCAACGCGGCGGGTGAGCTGCGCTACACCCAATCGGCGGGCGTGACCTTGATTGAGGGCGATGTCGATGGCGACGGGGTGGCCGATTTCGCCATTGCGCTGACCGGCACGATCAACCTGCTGTCGGGCGATTTCGTACTATAAGCGCGCGGCGGTGATGATGATGGGCGGCGCAAAGCGGCGATAATGCCGCTTGCGCCTTATGGGGGGCTTCCCATATTAAGAGGACATGCGCGCCCCCATTGTCCTTTTGCCCTTGTGCGCCCTTTTGCTTGCCGGGATTGCCGCGCCGCACGCGGCGGCGGAGGCGGGGCAGGCGGCCGCA
>JBGSOJ010000308.1:0-3483 GCA_041739175.1 Sphingomonadaceae bacterium | reverse complement strand
GCGCCTCCTCAACCTTGTGGTTGCGCGGGATGTAGAGCGGGTTCACGGCATCCATCGCCGCCGCCACCGCACCGGCATCGCGGCCCTCAGCCGCCAGCGCAGCGCGCCATCCAACCGCCCAGCTGGCGTAAACCTGGCCATCGGTAAAATACGCCGCCGCCGCGCCTTCATTGCCGCGCACCTCATCGGACAGCGCGCGGAAGAAGCCGGTGAAGTCCGCATTCTGCCCCACCATTGCCGCCCAGAGGTCGCGAATCACCGCGTCGTCGGGCTGCAACAGGCCCAATTTCGCCGCCATCCTTTGCGCAAACGCCGCCTCAAATTGCGCCATAAAGCCCGCTATCACCGCCGCAAATGGCGCAACCGCCGCCTCATCGGCATCATCATCGGGGGCAAGCCCGGCGGTAAGCAAACATTCGGCCAACCGCGCCAAATTCCACTGCGCAATCACCGGCTGATTGCCAAACGCATAGCGGCTGCGTTGATCAATCGAGCTGAACACTGCCGCCGGGTTGAAGTGGTCCATAAATGCGCACGGGCCGTAGTCGATGGTCTCCCCCGACAGCGCCATATTGTCGGTGTTCATCACGCCATGGACAAAGCCAAGGCTCATCCAATGCGCGATGAGTTCCGCCAACCGCGCGGCATAGGCGGTGAGGAGGGCAAGCGCTTTGTCGTCGCCCGCCGCATCTTTGGCTACGTCCGGATAATGGCGCGCCAATGTGTAATCGATAAGCGCGTTGAGATTTTTTGTGTCCCGCCGCGAGGCCAGATATTCGAATGTGCCGATGCGAATATGGCTCGCCGCAACGCGGGTGAGGATGGCACCGGGCAGGCTGGTTTCGCGCTGCACGCGTTCTCCCGTGGCGACGGCGGCCAGCGCGCGGGTGGTGGGAACGCCCAATGCGTGCATGGCTTCTGCCACCAGAAATTCGCGCAAGACGGGGCCAAGCGCGGCCTTGCCATCGCCATTGCGGCTAAACGGCGTGCGGCCGGAGCCTTTCAATTGCACATCGTAAAGCGTGCCATCGGCGGCTTGGCACTCGCCGAGCAGCAACGCCCGCCCATCGCCCAGCACGGGGGAGAAATGCCCGAATTGATGCCCGGAATACGCAAGCGCCACAGGGTTCGCGCCACCCGGCAAATCCTGCCCGCTGAACAATCGAGCCAGCGCGGCATCATCGCGGTCCGCCAAGTCAAAGCCAATCGCCTCGGCCAACCCGCGATTGACCGCCAGCAGCACCGGCGCTTTCACCGCCGCCGCCTGCCACGGCACCGACAGGTCGGGCAAAGCAGCGTGATAATGGGAAAGCAGGGTCATGGCCTATTCGTCATCCTGATCGGAATTGCGCCATTCCCCCTCGGGCAGGTCGCTGAATTTCGTCGTCTCGCTATCGAAACGCAGAGGCACATTGCCGGTGGAGCCGTGGCGCTGCTTTGCCACGATAACGGTGGCGCGGCCGACGAGTTCCAGATGCTTTTCCTCCCACTCGCGATATTTGCGCATCACATCCTCGCTGCTGCGCTCATCGGGTTCGTCAGGTTTCAGCGAAAGCGAATAATATTCGCCGCGAAAAATAAACAGCACGATGTCGGCGTCCTGCTCAATCGAGCCCGATTCGCGCAAATCCGACAGTTGCGGGCGCTTGTCCTCGCGGCTTTCGACTTGGCGGCTCAGCTGCGACAGCGCGATGACGGGGACGTTGAGTTCCTTCGCCAAGGTTTTCAAACCGCGCGAAATCTCCGAAATTTCGTTCACGCGATTGTCGCCGCGCCCCGTCCCTTGCAGCAGTTGCAAGTAATCGATGATGATAAGGCCAATCTCAAACTTCTTCTTCATCCGCCGCGCCCGCGCACGCAAGGCGGCGATGGTCAGCGCGGGCGTGTCGTCGATATAGAGCGGCAAATCCTCCAGTTTCTGCGCGGCGCGGGCAAGCTGCATAAACTCATTCTTGTCGATAATCCCCTTGCGCAGCTTTTCCGACGAAATCTGTGATTGCTCGGCCAGGATACGCGTCGCCAATTGGTCGGCGGACATTTCCAGGCTGAAAAAAGCCACCGGCGCACCGACGCTGGTTTTCGGATCAATGCCGTCGAGCAAATCGGAACGCCAGCGGTCGGCGGCATTGAATGCCAGATTGGTGGCAAGCGAGGTCTTGCCCATCGCCGGACGCCCCGCCAAAATCAGCAAATCGCTATGATGCAGGCCGCCCAGTTTCTGATTCAGCGCCTGAATCCCCGTGGTCACCCCCGACAGGCCGCCGCCCGCGTTCATCGCTTTGCCGATTAACTGCAACGCCTCGGTGCTGGCGGAGTAAAAGCGTTTGACGCCGCCTTGCTCCTCCTCGCCTTCGGATACGCGATAGAGCGCGGCTTCGGCATCCTCAATCTGTTGCTTGGGGTCCACCGATTCGCTGGTGTCGAGCGCTTTGCCGACCAGATTGCGTCCGACGCTGACCAATTCGCGCAGCAACGCCAGATCGTAAATCTGCCGTGCAAAATCGCGCGCACCGATCAGGCCGACGCTCGATTCGGTCAATTTCGCCAGATAGCCAATGCCGCCTAGCGCCTGCATCGTTTCGTCGCTTTCAAACATCGGTTTCAGCGTGACCGGCGTCACCACCGCGCCTTTGTCTATCAGCATCCGGATTTGCCGGAACAACCGCCCGTGCAACGGCTCAAAAAAATGATCCTCGGTAAGCTTGGTATCGATGTCGGTGGAAATGCGGTTGTCGATCAGCATCGCGCCAATCAACGCGGCCTCCGCCTCCACATTGTGCGGCATACGGATTTCAGTGGCAGGGGGAAGGTCATGGGTAGCCATAGCCAACGTAATCGCTGCTCTCCATCTTAATGGCAAGCAGGCGCAGGGACGAAATGTTCGCGCCTGTGTATAACGGGCATAAGCGAGTCACCTGACTGGTTCCCTTTGGCCGCGCTTGCCGCTATTGCGGGGGGCTATGACGAACCCGCGCATTATTAAGGTCGAATTGGACGAGGATACGATCCTCTGGCGCAATGCGGATATTGAGCAGGAACGCCGCATCGCGATTTTCGACCTGATTGAGGATAATGTCTTTAAGCCGCTGCGCGTGCATCCCGATGGCTATGCAGGGCCGTATGAATTGTATTTGTCGGTGCAGGAAGGGCGGCTTGTCTGGGACATTCGGCGCGAGGGCGGAGAGCCGCTGGAAATGCTGATCCTTGGGCTTGCGCGGTTCCGGCGGCCGGTGCGCGAATATTTCGCCATTTGCGATAGCTATTATAAGGCGATCCGAAAGGCATCGGCGGCGGAAATTGAAACCATCGACATGGCGCGGCGCGGCCTGCATAACGAGGCGGCGGAGCTGCTGATGGAGCGGTTAGAGGGTAAGATTGAGGTGGATTTTGCCACCGCGCGGCGGCTTTTCACGCTGATTGCGGTGCTGCATATTAAGGGGTGATGAGGGCAATGGCGGGGAACAGCGGCCTTTTGCGCGGGCT
>JBGSOJ010000305.1:0-2566 GCA_041739175.1 Sphingomonadaceae bacterium | reverse complement strand
TCCTGTCGAAGGACGCAATCGCCTCTCCCGGCAGGGGAAGGACTCTATCCAAATGGCAAATGTAACCGTAATCGGCGCGCAATGGGGCGACGAGGGCAAAGGCAAAATCGTCGATTGGCTATCGGAACGCGCCGATTGCGTCGTGCGTTTTCAGGGCGGGCATAATGCGGGGCATACTCTGGTCATTGGCGAGAATGTTTACAAGCTCTCGCTTTTGCCGTCCGGTATCGTGCGCGGCACGCTTTCGATTATCGGCAATGGCGTGGTGTTCGATCCGTGGCATTTCCGCGAAGAAATGGCGAAATTGCGCGGGCAAGGCGTCACCATTACGCCCGACAATCTGATGATTGCCGAAAATGCGCCAATCATCCTGCCCTTCCACCGCGATTTGGACGCGTTGCGCGAAACCGCGGCGGGTGCGGGGAAGATTGGCACGACGGGGCGCGGCATTGGTCCCGCCTATGAGGATAAAGTCGGGCGGCGCGCGATCCGGATTTGCGATTTGGCGCACCTTGACGACCTCGGCCCGATGATTGACCGCATTTGCGCGCACCATGATGCGCTGCGTAAGGGCTTTGGCGAGGCACCGATTGACCGTGCGCAACTGCTGGCCGATTTGGCGGAAATTGCGCCCGTCGTATTGCCCTTCATGCAACCCGTGTGGCGCACGCTGAACGAGGCGAAAAAGCGCGGCGATAAAATCCTGTTTGAGGGCGCGCAGGGCGTGTTGCTTGATGTGGACCACGGCACCTATCCGTTCGTCACGTCATCCAACACCATCGCGGGCACGGCCAGCGGGGGCAGCGGCATTGGCCCATCGGGCGTCGGTTTTGTGCTGGGCATTGTGAAGGCGTACACCACCCGCGTGGGCAGCGGCCCCTTCCCGACCGAATTGTCAGACGATGTGGGGCAGCGGCTGGGCGAGCGGGGCCATGAATTTGGCACGGTCACGGGGCGGCAACGCCGCTGCGGCTGGTTTGACGCGGTGCTGGTGAAGCAAAGCTGCGCCGTGTCGGGCGTCGCGGGAATCGCGCTGACCAAGATTGATGTGCTCGACGGGTTTGAGACGGTGAAAATCTGCACCGGCTACACCGTCGATGGCAAATTCTATGACTATCTGCCCGCACACTCCGCCGACCAAGCCAAGGCCGTGCCGGTTTATGAAGAAATGCCGGGATGGAGCGAAAGCACCGCCGGTGCGCGGTCATGGTCGCAACTTCCGGCGCAGGCGATTAAATATATCAAGCGCATTGAGGAACTCATCGACACGCCGGTCGCGCTGGTTTCGACCAGTCCGGAGCGGGAGGATACGATTTTGGTGCGGGATCCGTTTCAGGATTAGGCGGCTGTTGGGGCGAGGGGGGGGCTGCGCCATCCGAGCAAGGAACCCCTCATCCAAGTCCGCATAAGGCTGTCGCATAAGGCTACCTATCCTTCTCCCTATGGGAGAAGAAAGGTCTACTCCTCCAACTCAACATCCCAATAGAGGTAATCGCGCCAGCTGTCGTGCAAATGGTTGGGCGGGAAACCGCGGCCACAATCCTGCAATTGCCAGCTGGTCGGGCGGGTTGCCTGATTGCGCAGCGGCATACTTGCCTGTGCCGGTGTACGCCCGCCCTTGCGCAAATTGCACGGCAAGCAGGCAGTGGTGACGTTGGTCCAACTGGTCTTACCGCCCAGACGGCGCGGGACGACATGGTCAAAGGTCAAATGCTCCCCGCTGCCGCAATATTGGCATTCAAACCGGTCGCGCAGGAACAGGTTAAAGCGCGTAAAGGCGGGAAACTCCGACGGTTTGATATATTGGCGCAGCGCAATGACCGACGGCAATTGCATCGCAAAATTCGCGCTGTGCACTTCGCGGTCGTATTGCGCGACAATGTCGACTTTATCGAGGAACACTGCCTTTACCGCGTTTTGCCACGACCATAGGCTGAGAGGATAATAGGACAGCGGCGTGTAATCGGCGTTCAGCACCAAAGCCGGACATTGCTCCAGATGCCGCGCGCCGGGCTGTGCGCCGGTGCGTTGATCGAGCAAATCAGAATAGAGCATTCCTTACCCCCAAAGTACATGGCGGTTACGGCCCCAAAGCTGCGTCAATAGGGGGGCCGTGCCCGTCCTGGTCGTTGCTGATGCCTCTAATGACGCCAAACAATGACAATGGCATGACACCATGGCCGCGAATCGCAGTCAAGTGCGAATAGTCGTGGACAATGTGTCAAGTCCAATATGGGGCCTTGATGCGCGGCAACAAGGGCCGCATGGTTGCGGGCGATGGCCGCTTTCGATAATCCCTTCGCGTGTTTGCCGCTACCCAAAGCGCCCATCGTCACGCGGTTCGCGCCCAGCCCGAATGGTTCGTTGCATATCGGCCATGCGCTGTCCGCGATGTTGGCGGCGGAGACGGCGCGGCTGCATGATGCTGGCCACTATTACGTGCGGATTGAGGATATCGACGCCACGCGCAGCCGGGCGGAGCATGTCGCCGCCATTATCGCGGATATGCGCTGGCTTGGCCTTTTGGGCGACACGCCGCCAGTGATGCAGTCGGCGCGCACCGATG
>JBGSOJ010000290.1:0-3468 GCA_041739175.1 Sphingomonadaceae bacterium | reverse complement strand
GCGCTGTCCATTCAATCGCATAAAGCCTTGCTCAACCGACTTTTGCGCAATCGACCGCGATTTGGCGAGCCGCAAGAAGAACAACAGGCGGTCAATCCGAACGGACTGCGGCGAAACGGCGGGCTCCGCCGCGTCGCTTAGAGTCAAATTCCTCCGCGCCGCCGGCAAAGCGGGTCAGTCCTTCTTTTGCCGCGCGGCAGCGAGCTGCGCGCCCAAAGCCTCCGCCAACGCGCTGATGGCGCGGGGTTTTTCGGTGTAAGCCTTTGTGGGTGGCGGGCTGCTCTCGCGTGAGCGGTTGCGGGGATTGCCGCGCGTTTCACTGCCCTGACTGTCTCTGCCGGACCGGTCTTTGGCACGGTCACCGCTGGGTTTCGCGCCTTTGAAGTGTCCCTCTTGGCCGCCCGCTTGCCGCCGGTTCTGATGACCAGCATCGCCCGCATCGGCGTTGTTGCGGCCGTTTTGGCCGTCGCGGGAAAAGCGGCGCGACCCGCGTTCCTGCGGTGCGCGGCTCCAACTGAACCACAATTTTGGCCCTTCATAAAAAAAGCTGTTGCCGACAACCAGAAACTCGCCCTTTTCGCCAACGCGGACCTCGGGTTGGATCTCGGGCGCGGTTTGAGGGTCTGCATCAGACACAGCGGTGACTCCCTCTGCGGTATCGTCTGCCGATGGTTCCGGCGATGAGGGAGCGTCCGCCGCTATTGTGCTTGGTTCGCTTGCCGCCGGGGCGGGCGGGGCGGTATCATCATCGGCCAGGTCAGCTGATTGACCAATCGATGCGCCACCCATTGGCACTTCCCCCGGGGCAGCGTCAGCCATTGGCGTTGTCGTTTCATCCACTGGCGCGGGTGTTTCTTCCGTCTGCGCGCGTTCTGCCCCCGCCTCTGCTTCACGCGCTGCGTCTGCCGCCGCAATCTCCGCCTCGGTGGGCACCGGCGGTTCGATCCGGCGGAATCCGGCGTCGAGCATTAATGCGATCAGCCCTGCCTCCGACAGGCCAAGCGATGTTGCATAGCTTAAATCTACCGCGAAATCCGCCGCCTCGCCGCGCTTTTCATGCGCTTGCTTGACCAGCCGCTCGGCCAGATCGACGCGCAGATATTCGCTGCCGACGCCGCGATAACCCGCCAAACGCGCCGCTTCTGGACTGGCAAACGGCCACTGCGTTAAATGCACCGCGCTCTCGTCCGGCATATTGGGCAGCGCATGGCTGTGCCAAACCGCCGACAGGACCGTCCGCCAAAACGCCGCGCGCGGCTTTACCGCAGCGTAATGATAGACATCTAACGCGCCGAAATGCACCCCGGCCTTGCGCGCGGTTGCCCGCAAATCCTTGTCGAATCCTTTGAGCATTTGGGCCACATCGCGGCGCGGAATAATGCCCAGCGCCTCAACCAATTGCACCGCCAACGCGCGCACTTCGCCCGGCGTTACGGGGTCTTTCGACAGGGTATTCAGCCCGCGCAGCCCCTCCAGATAGCGCGCCAATTGCGCCTCCATCCATGCGGCGGCGCGTGCGGCAACAGCGGCCAGCGCCTCACCCTCCAACGCTGCGGCGGCATCGGCGGTGTGCAATGTCGGCGATAGAATATCGGCGCCGCGCACCAAATGGCCAAGCGTCACGCCATTGCATTGCACAATAGGGCGGCCCGCCTCATCGGCGATGACGGCGAACGCCTCATCCTTTGCGTCTGCGACTTCGGTTGCCAAATCGGACATAATCCCCCCCAAATATTTCTCGGCCGCGGCCAAGAGCATTTTACGTTCCACACCGCGCGCATCGGCGGCGACGACAAAGCGAAAGCCGTCCAATGCGCCAATCACTTCTCCATCAATCAGCACTTGGCGGCCTGCGTCAAGTGTCACATCGGCCGCATTGGGCAATTGTCCCATTTTGCGCATCAAAACCGATGATCTTTTGTCGACAAATCGCTGCCGCAACTGATGGTGCAGCGCGTCGGAGAGGCGCGATTCCAATTCGCGGGTGCGCGCGGAGAGCAATTCGGCCTCCTCCGCCCAATTTGGCCGGTGCGCGATATAGGCCCAGGTCCGTACCGCCGAAATCCGCGCCGAGAGCGTGTCCACATCGCCCTGCATCGAATCGAGCCGCGCAATTTCCGCTGCAACCATCGCCTTGGGCAGACGTCCCGTGGGATTGCGTAGGTGCTCCCACAACCGCATGACAAAGCGCGCGTGATATTCCGCGCCCATTTGGCGGAAATCGGGGAGCGCGGAAACCTCCCACAATCGCTCCACCGCGCCGCGCCCCTTCACTGTGCGGGCAATGTCGGGGTCACCGGCAAGCTGTTTCAGCACGCTAAGGTCAATGGCCTCCGGCGCGGACATCAGGCGCGGGGTGGTGGGCGGACGCTCCAAATCGGCAATGAGCGCGGAAAGGCTATGCGTCGCGGGCGCGCTGTCGCGCCAATAGACCGCCTCAATATTGGGGAAGCGGTGCTCCTCAATGCTGGCGATTTCCTCGGGCGTAAATTCAATGCCTTCGCCCGCCAGCACGCCAAAGGTGCCGTCGCGTTGGTGCCGTCCGGCGCGGCCTGCGATTTGCGCCATTTCGGCGACCGTCAGCCTGCGTCGCCGCCGCCCGTCATATTTCGACAGGCTGGCAAAGGCGATGTGGTTGACATCGAGGTTCAACCCCATGCCGACCGCATCGGTGGCGACGAGATAGTCCACTTCGCCCGCTTGGAACATCGCGACTTGCGCGTTGCGGGTGGCCGGCGACAAAGCGCCCATGACGACTGCCGCGCCGCCGCGCAATCGGCGCAGCAATTCGGCAACGGCATACACTTCGCCTATCGAAAACGCGATGATGGCGGAGCGCGGCGGAAGGCGAGAGAGTTTTTTGGCCCCCGCATAGCTTAACGTCGAAAAACGCGGGCGGGTGATAATTTCCGCCTTGGGGATCAGGGCGCTGATAATCGGTTTCAGGCTGGCCGAGCCCAAAATCATTGTCTCATCGCGCCCGCGCCGGTTGAGCATCCGGTCAGTGAAGATATGCCCGCGTTCGGGGTCTGCGCCGATTTGCGCCTCATCGAGCGCAACGAAGGCGAAGTCGCGCGCCTCCGACCCATGCGATTGCGGCATCGATTCGGCGGTGCAGAGGAAATATTTCGCGCCTTTGGGCTCGATCCGCTCCTCGCCGGTAATCAGCGCGACCTGATGCGCCCCCTTTATCGCGACGACGCGGTCATAGACCTCGCGGGCGAGCAGGCGGAGCGGAAAGCCCATCATCCCGCTGCTGTGCGCACACAACCGTTCCATGGCGAGGTGCGTTTTGCCCGTATTGGTCGGGCCAAGCACAGCGGTGATGCGCGCGGAGGTTGGGGGGCTAGCCATGATTCTACCGCCCAAAGTGGCGGGCGCGGGATGGGAAAGCAAGGACGCCCGATGGTTTATCCCCGTGTTTGTTGCCAATCCTCCCCATTATGGGGAGGGGGACCGCGAAGCGGT
>JBGSOJ010000280.1:0-6218 GCA_041739175.1 Sphingomonadaceae bacterium | reverse complement strand
GTCCGCGATTGCGCGCGCGCTGGCCGCGCAAGGCGCGACGGTTTGCTTGTCCGGCACGCGCGAGGGCGTGCTTGAAGAAGTCCGTGCAAGCCTGCCCCCCGTATCAGAAGGCTCAGGCCATCAAATCGCCACATGCGACCTGTCCGACCCCGAATCGGTCGAGGCTCTCATCCCCGCTGCGCTCGAAAAACTCGGCGGGCGGCTCGATATTCTTGTTAATAACGCTGGCATCACCCGCGATGGCCTGATCATGCGGATGAAGGATGCCGATTTTCAGGACGTGATTTCGGTGAATTTGGAGGCTGCATTTCGCCTCATCCGCGCCGCCGCTAAGCCGATGATGAAGGCGCGGACGGGCCGGATTATCACGATCACCAGCGTCGTGGGGACGACCGGAAACCCCGGCCAAGCGAACTATGCCGCGTCGAAAGCGGGCCTTGTCGGCATGAGCAAGGCGCTGGGTCAGGAACTGGCCAGCCGCAACATCACGGTCAATTGCGTCGCGCCGGGGTTCATCACCTCGCCGATGACCGATGGTTTGCCGGATGCGCAAAAAGAGGCCTTGCTTACTAAGATTCCTGCAGGCAAGCTGGGCGATGGCGCGGATATTGCCGCCGCCGTGGTGTATTTGGCGAGTGACGAGGCCGCATATGTCACGGGTCAGACATTGCACGTTAATGGTGGTATGGCGATGGTGTAACGAGATCATTAAAACAGGGAGACTTTACATGCGTAAACCGATTTGGATGCTTGCCGCTGTTGCTGGGCTGGCTATGGCGCAACCTGCTTATGCCGAAACCTATGAAGAGGCGGCGCGGTGCATTTTGGATAATGGCGATCGGGAAGTAAAAACCTATTTGGCTGGCGTGGCCAACAAATCAACCGATACGAAGGCAGAAAGCCCGGTGCGCGAAAAAGTGCGCACCACGATCAGCGCATGTTCAACCAAGTACAATTGGCAAGGAACCCAAAGCCGCGATGCCGCAACGCTGGCGTCGTTCATGCAAAGCCGCGACAATGCGCTGGTGGCGTTGACGCAAAAAGGCGGAAAGCGTGACGTCATTGACGCTATCCCCGGCCTGGTTGATATTTTTATGGAAATGTCTGTCGCCGAAGATCCGTTGCCGGCCTCAGCGAAAATCATCGGCTGGCTGACGCGCTATGGCTGGACCGATTTGGACACATTCTCCGCATCAATCTATTTTCCCTATTTCCAAGAAATGCTCTCGGTTGACCTGACCAAGCAAAAATATGGCGCGGCGTGGAATTGATCTGATCGCATGTATGGGGGCAGCGTCGCTGTTTTGCGCGGATGATAAGCGAAGCATAGTCATCGAACGCAAACAGCGGCGCTGCTCACCAAAATCCCCGCGCGCAAATTGGGCGAAGGCGCGGATATTGCCGCCGCCGTCACTTACCTTGCGTCAGACGATGCCGCCTATGTTACGGGCCAGATAGTGCACGCGAAGGGTGGCATGGCGATGATTTAATTGGCATAAGGGGCCGGTGGGTTTGGAGGAGATGCGCGTGGCCATGAAAATGAAATTTTCGGTGATTGTTGCGACTGCTTTTCTTGCGCTTGATAATAACGCCCCAGCCACCGCCGCGCCGTTAGAGCAAATACATTGCATAGCTGAAAATAACGGGTCAGAAAAAATGGACGTACTCGGCCGTGCTCTCGTACAAGGTGTTCGAAGTAATATGGCGGGCACGTCCAAAGGCGTAGCATTATCAGAAACTGCTAGTTATAAGGCATCCTCTGACCTATGCGCTGAAAAATTTACATGGACTTGGGACGAAAAAATCAACGCTCAGTCTTACACAATATACAGAGCGGGGCGCGATATTTTGCGACGCAATTTGGAAGCTGCTGGAGTCAATTTTGCAGCTATCGATGCTTTTACCCAAGCCAATCTTGATCGAGTGTTGGCGGCGGCAGATTTGAATTCTGCTTCTGATGTCGCGGATTATAATGCAATCCGTGATGACATGTTCGCTTTGGCGGGGGTCGGCAAGGATAACAAGTCGGTCCTTTTTGATGTTGAGTTATATTTCGCCTTCACCATTTTTATGATTGAAAGCGAACAGGGTTTTATCGCCAATGCACCGCTGCGTGGTTACCTCCCGCAATCGCCACCCCCGCCCCCACCACACATATCCCCCTTGCCCTAACGCCATTCGCGCACTAGGGCGGAATCTGAACAATACACTCACCTTAGACACATGAGGGATTACACATGAGCGATACCGCAGAACGCGTCAAAAAAATCGTTGTCGAACATTTGGGCGTAGAAGCCGAAAAAGTGACCGAGGATGCAAGCTTCATCGACGATCTGGGCGCGGACAGCCTTGATATTGTGGAGCTGGTCATGGCGTTTGAAGAAGAATTCAACGTCGAAATCCCCGATGATGCCGCCGAAAAAATTGGCACCGTTAAGGACGCCATCGATTTTATCGACACCAATAGCTAACGATTGTTGGCCGACCGTGCGTGATTGCGCGCGTGATTGGCCGCCTTTCGATACAGCGGACCTAACATAGGGACCGCATGCGGCCCCCCGCTACGGCTCCTATGGGCGGTGGCGGAGGGCCGAAGCATATCGGGCGGGGGCACCTCCCGCTGGATTTATGGAGCGCGCATCGCTATACAGCGCGCCTAAGTTTTGCAGAAAGAGGATATTATGCGCCGTGTTGTTGTAACGGGTCTGGGTCTGGTCACGCCATTGGGCGCCGATGTTGAAACCACCTGGGCGAATATCCTCGCCAGCAAATCCGGCGCGACGGCGATCACACATTTCGATCCCAAAGACCAAAAGTGCAAAATCGCTTGCGAAGTGAAGGACAAGGACCATGAATATGGCTTTGACCCCGACCGGCGCGTGGACAGCAAGATTCAGCGGCAGGTTGACCCGTTCATCATCTTCGGTCTTGATGCCGCTGGCCAGGCGTTGGAGGACGCGGGGCTGGTCGATATGGATGAAGCAACGAAATTGCGCGCGGGTTGCTCGATTGGGTCGGGCATCGGCGGCTTGCCGGGTATTGAATTGGAAAGCGTCAATCTGCACGAACGCGGCCCCGGCCGGGTCAGCCCGCATTTCGTCCATGGCCGTCTCATCAATCTGATTTCGGGGCAAGTTTCGATCCGTTATGGCCTGAAAGGGCCCAACCATGCCGTCGTTACGGCTTGCTCCACCGGCGCGCACTCGATTGGCGATGCGGCGCGGATGATCCGCGATGATGATGCCGACATCATGCTTGCGGGCGGGGCGGAAAGCACCATAAATCCTTTGGGTGTCGCCGGATTCGCGCAGGCACGCGCACTCAATTGCAGCTTTAACGACCGGCCTAAGGCGGCCAGCCGCCCCTATGACAAGGACCGCGATGGGTTCGTCATGGGCGAAGGCGCGGGCGTCGTCGTGCTGGAGGAATATGAGCACGCCAAGGCACGCGGCGCGAAAATCTATGCCGAGGTCGTCGGCTATGGCCTGTCGGGCGATGCCTACCACGTCACCGCGCCGCACCCCGATGGCGATGGTGCGTTCAGGTCGATGCAAATGGCGCTCAAAAAAGCGGGCATGACTCCCGCCGATATTGATTACATCAACGCGCACGGGACCAGCACGATGGCCGATACCATTGAACTGGGCGCGGTGAAACGCCTGTTCGGCGACGCGATCAGCACGGTTTCGATGAGCAGCACGAAGTCCGCCATCGGCCACCTGCTTGGCGGGGCTGGCGCGGTGGAGAGCATTTTCTGCATCCTTGCGCTGCGTGATCAGATTGTGCCGCCGACGCTTAACCTCGATACGCCCGATGACGGGACAGACGGCGTTGACCTTGTGCCGCACACCGCGAAAAAGCGGCAAGTGCGCGCGGTGCTGAACAATTCGTTCGGCTTTGGCGGGACCAACGCCAGCCTGATTATGAAGGCCGTGGACTAAACCCATGCGCAAAGCAGCAAGCGCGTTCTTCGCCATCATCGCGCTGTTGGTGGCGGTGTCGGCGGGCAATTTCTTTTACGGCTGGACCGCCGCTGGGCCGTTGACGGCGGATAAGACGGTGCAAATCCCGTCGGGCGTCACCATGACCGCTGCCGTCAAGCAATTGGAGGAGGAGGGCGTCATCCGCTCCGCCGAGGCGTTCCTCAACCGCGCGAAGATTTTCGGCAGCAATGACCCGATCAAGGCGGGCGAATTCCTGTTCCCGAAAGGCGTCAGCAATTCTGGCGTCCTGAAAATCATGCAGGGCGGCGTGGCGCAGCAACGGATGATTACCATTCCTGAGGGGATGCCCGCGATTTTGGTGCATGAACGGATTATGGCCGAACCCCTGCTTACCGGCACCATCGCGGTCCCGGCGGAGGGCAGCGTTTTGCCCGAAAGCTATTCCTTTGAACGCGGCGAATCGCGCCAGGCGGTGCTCGACCGGATGCAAAAGGCGATGAATGATACGCTTGCCGAACTTTGGCCGAAGCGTTCCGCCAACGCCGTGGTGCAAACCCCGCAAGAGGCTGTGACGCTTGCCGCCATCGTGGAAAAGGAAACCGCGCTCGACAGTGAACGGCGCACGGTTGCCGCCGTCTATTCCAACCGCATCCGCAAGGGTATGATGTTGCAGGCGGATCCGACGACGATTTACCCGATTACCAAGGGCAAACCGCTGGGCCGCCGCATCCGGCGGTCGGAATTGAACGAGGTGAACGACTATAACACCTATGCCAAGGTCGGCCTGCCCATCGGGCCAATTGCCAATCCGGGGCGCAAGTCGATTGAGGCGGTGCTGAACCCCAATGATTCGCCCGCACTCTATTTTGTCGCGGACGGCAAAGGCGGGCATATCTTTGCCAACTCATTGGAAGAGCACAATGCCAATGTCGAAAAATGGTATGCCATCCGCCGCGCGCGGGGGGAGATGTGACCATGGCCCGCGTGGTCGTTCATCGGGCGTACAGCCTGATCGGGTGAATAGGGCAAGCGATGGGACGACAGTGCAGGGCAACGCCGCTTTCGCTCTTCCCCTTTGCCGCGCCAATGGATAAGGAACAGGCATGAGCCAGAAATTTGCAGCCCGCACCTCCGCCGCGCCCACCCGCGCCGTTGTCATTGCCTTATCGACCTGCTTGCTCGCCGCGTGCGCAGGCGGCGGCGATAAAGGGGTACAGGACACGCGCTATGTCGCGCGCGATGTTTCCACGCTGTACAATAGCGCAAAGCAGAAATTGGATGCCAAGCAATATGCGCTTGCCGCCGCTCTGTTCGACGAGGTGGAGCGGCAGCATCCGTTCTCCCCATGGGCCCGCCGCGCGCAATTGATGAGTAGTTTTTCCTATTATATGGCGCGCAAATACACCGAATCGATTAACGCCGCGCGCCGGTTCTTGCAAAACAACCCGGGCAATAAGGACGCCGCCTACGCCTATTACCTTATTGGCGTCAGCTATTATGAGCAAATCAACGATGTGACCCGCGACCAAAAGATTACCGAATTGGCGCAGCAATCGTTGAACGATGTCATCCGCCTGTATCCCGACAGCCGCTATGCCGCTGATGCACGTCAGAAAGTTGCTTTGGTCCGCGACCATTTGGCGGGCAAGGAAATGGAAATCGGCCGTTTCTATCAAAAGCGCGGGCAATGGCTGGCGGCGACCTTGCGTTTCCGGAATGTGTCCGATCAATATGCGGCGACCACGCACGCGCCGGAGGCGTATTACCGGTTGGTTGAGTCCTATCTGGCGCTGGGTATTCCCGGCGAAGCGAAAAAGGCCGCGGCCCTCGCCAATGATCTGTATCCTGGCAGCAAATGGGTGGATCGTGCGACCGAATTGCTGGCAGACAAAACCTGATCGATACGGCAAAGCGCGGCGTGTGGGCAAAGACCCGAATTCGCGCTTTGTTCTTTTGTCATAAGCCGCTATCAGGGATGCAGCCATGCTGACATCGCTTTCCATCCGTGACATAGTGCTGATTGAGGCGCTCGATCTTGAGTTTGCCCACGGCCTTGGCGTGCTGACCGGCGAGACCGGCGCGGGTAAGTCGATTTTGCTCGACTCGCTGGGCCTTGCTTTGGGGATGCGCGCCGATACCGGGCTGGTCCGGGCGGGCAGTGAGCGGGCGTCGGTCACCGCCGCCTTTGACGCAGGCGTCCTGTCCGATGCGGCACGCACGATTTTGGCCGAAAACGACATTGCGTTGGAGCCGGGTGAGCCCTTGCTCATCCGC
>JBGSOJ010000225.1:0-2888 GCA_041739175.1 Sphingomonadaceae bacterium | reverse complement strand
GGGCGGGAATTGTCGGTGGTGTCCTACCTTGAGGATCACGTCATCCCCTGCCTCATTGGCATGTATGCGGGCCGGATTGAGGATATTTGGCAGTATCTGTATAAGGGCGCCTATTGGCGGCGCGGGCCGGTAACGATGCGGGCAATTGCCGCCGTCGACATGGCGCTTTGGGATATAAAGGCAAAATGCGCTGGGATGCCTTTGTATCAACTCCTCGGCGGACGTAGCCGCGATGGCGTCATGGTTTACGGCCACGCCAATGGCGCGGACATAGCGCAAACCGTGGACGCCGTCGGCCAATATATCGACATGGGCTATAAGGCGATCCGCGCGCAAACGGGCGTGCCGGGGATTAAGGATGCCTATGGCGTCGGGCGCGGGACATTGCATTATGAACCAGCGGACGCAGACCTGCCCAGCGTCACCGGATGGGACACGCGCAAGGCATTGAATTATATTCCTAAACTATTCGAGGAATTGCGCAAAACCTATGGTTTCGACCATCATCTGCTGCACGATGGCCACCACCGCTACACCCCGCAAGAGGCCGCGAATTTGGGCAAAGCCTTAGAGCCTTACCAATTGTTCTGGTTTGAGGATTGCACCCCGGCGGAAAACCAGGAGGCGTTCAAACTGGTCCGCCACCACACGACGACGCCATTGGCCGTGGGGGAGATTTTCAACAGTATTTGGGATGCCAAGGACCTGATCCAGAATCAGCTTATCGATTATATCCGTGCCACCGTCGTCGGCGCGGGCGGGATTACGCATTTGCGGCGGATTGCGGACTTTGCCAGCCTGTATCAAATCCGCACCGGATGCCATGGCGCGACCGACTTGTCGCCAGTGACGATGGGCTGCGCGCTGCATTTCGACACCTGGGCGCCGAATTTCGGCATTCAGGAATATATGCGGCATACGGAGGAAACCGACGCGGTGTTCCCGCATGATTACCACTTTGACAAAGGCGAATTGTTCGTCGGCGACACGCCGGGGCATGGCGTCGATATTGATGAGGCGCTGGCGGCGAAATATCCTTACAGCCGCGCGTATTTGCCCGTTGCGCGGTTGGCTGACGGCACGATGTGGAGTTGGTAACGTGGCCTTGGTAACCCTGGACCACCAAATGGGCTGTTCATATCGCCCAATTGGTTATACCAAAGGGGCATAATGATTATGGCCACCAAAACCAACGACCGCCTGTATCAGGACCTTGCGCGCCACTTGCTGGAGGAATTGGCGGCGGGGCTGTATCCTGTCGGTTCCCGCCTGCCCGCCGAACGCGAACTCACCGCTAAATATAACGTCAGCCGCCCGACGGTGCGGGAGGCGATCATCGCGCTTGAGGTGCAGGGGTTGGTTGAGGTGCGGCTGGGCTCCGGCGCCTATGTCAAACGGCTGCCCGGCAAAGACGATGTGCCGGGGTTCAACATCTCCGCGTTTGAACTGACCGAGGCGCGGTTGCTGTTTGAGGGTGAGGCGGCGGCGCTCGCCGCTTCCCAAATTACCGATGCGGAACTTGCCGAAATCGAACGATTGGTCGAGGACATCGCGCAGGAAAACGCCAATCCCGACGGCACCGAAACCTCCGACCGTGAATTTCACCTAACGATTGCGCGCGCCACGCGGAACACGGCGATATTGGGCGCGATTGAGCAATTGTGGGACTTGCGCGCGACTTCGCCCGAGGCGGCGTTGCTGCATGAAAAGGCGCGGCACGCCAATATCAAGCCGGTGGTGGAAGAGCATAAGGCGATCCTTGACGCCCTGCGCGCCCGCGACCCCGCCGCTGCCCGCGCCGCGATGCGCACGCATTTGGCCGCTGTGCTCGATGCGCTCTTGTTCGCCACCGAAGAACGTGCTTTGCAAGAGGCGCGCCGCGCGATTCAGGCGAAACGCGACCGCTATTCATTGACATCATAAGCCATCATAAAGGACCCGTGATGACCCGCCCCTTAAACCCCCACCCCGATCGCTTGCTGCCTGCTGACACCGGTGTCCGGGACATTGCGCGCGGCCTGTATCAATCGGTTAAGGATTTGCCGATTGTCAGCCCGCATGGCCACACCGATCCACGATGGTGGGCGGGGGATGAAAGTTTCGGCAACGCCACCGAATTGCTGCTCCACCCCGACCATTATGTGTTCCGCATGCTCTATTCGCAGGGGATCGCAATGGAGGATTTGGGCATCGGCGGCGCGCCCGCCGACCCCCGCGCGGCGTGGCGGTTGTTTGCCGAGAATTACCATCTGTTTCGCGGCACACCGTCGCGCTTCTGGCTCGATTGGGTGTTTGCGCAAGGGTTCAGGCTGGATGTTCAATTGTCGGCGGAAACCTCCGATCTTTATTACGACCATATCACCGCTGCTTTGGCCAGCGACGCCTTCCGCCCGCGCGCGTTGTTCGACCGGTTCGGCATAGAGGTCATCGCGACGACCGAAAGCCCGCTCGATACGCTGGAACATCACGCCACCGTGCGCGCGGCCAATGCAAGCGGCGAATGGGCGGGCAAGGTCATCACCGCCTACCGCCCCGACCCCGTGGTCGATCCGGAATTTGAGGGCTTCGTGGATAATCTGCGTCGGTTCGGGGAACTGACCGGAGAAGACACGTTCAGCTACGCTGGATACCTCACCGCGCACCGCAAGCGGCGGGCGTTCTTTGCCGACATGGGCGCGACCAGCACCGACCACGGCCACCCCACGGCGGCGACCGCGAATTTGAGCGCGGCGGAGGCCGAGACGCTGTTTGCGAGGGTGACCAATGGCGCGCCAACGCCGCAAGACGCCGAACTCTTCCGTGCGCATATGCTGACCATCATGGCGGGGATGAGCGTGGAGGATGGGCTGACCATGCAAATCCACCCCGGATCGTTCCGCAATCACAAC
>JBGSOJ010000224.1:0-12081 GCA_041739175.1 Sphingomonadaceae bacterium | reverse complement strand
CCCGGAAAGGCCATTCAACTTTACGGCAAAGCCCTAGAGCTGGAACCAAACAACGCATTGGCGCTCTCGGGGCAGGGTCGTTCCTATGTTCGTAAAGGCGCGATAAGCCGCGCGGAAGCGAACCTTGCGACGCTGCGTTTGTCGTGTACATCGCCATGCGCGCCAGCGGACCAATTGGAGCAATCCATCGCTGCGGGGCCGCCCCAGCCGGTCGTTACTGCCGAGGCGATTGCGCCGGTACTCACGGTTGAGGATGCCCCTGCGGAATAGTCGCAGGGCGGTTGCTTGAGTTAAATCAACGCGCCAAATTCGCGGACCAATCCTTCGTAAATCCTTTTCTTAAACGGCACAATCAGGCTGGGAAGCTCTTCCGGCTTGACCCATTTCCAGGCCGAAAACTCGGCGTGTTTTGTGGCGATGTTGATATCGGTGTCCTGCCCGATGAAGCGCATAAGGAACCATGTCTGGCGTTGACCACGCCATTGGCCTTTCCACAATTTGCCCATTAGGTCCTCGGGCAAATCATAGATATATTCCTCCTTCGCGCGGGCAATTAGGCTTACATGCTCGGGTTTGACGCCGGTTTCCTCTTCGAGCTCGCGAAAGGCAGCGGCTTCTTCCGCCTCGTCGGCGTCAATTCCTCCCTGCGGCATTTGCCAGGCATCCGTATCGACGCTGTCGAGCCGTTGCCCAACAAAGATTAGGCCATTCTGACTGGCCAGCATGATGCCGACATTGGGACGATAGGGGAGGGAGTTGGGCATAAAAGACCGATTTATAGTTGCGTTTAAGGCTCGATAATCGCCCTGAAGCGGGAAAGGAAAGCATTCAAATCGCTTTGCCCAGACGGAATTAGTTTTCGCAAGGTTATAAAGCCGTGGATAAGTCCTTCGGCTTCATAATGCTCAATCGAAACACCTGCTGCTTTGGCCTTTTCGTAAAACGCCACGCCTTGATCGTGGAGTGGGTCAAGGCTTGCTGTCATCACGATCGTGGGCGGCAGGCCGGTCAGGTCGCGGTCGATGACATGATGGCGTGGCTCGCCTCGCTTTGCGCCATAGGTGCGGCCGAACCAGCCCATATCATCCGCCGACAGAAGATAGCCTTCGCAGAATTTAACCATTGAGGGAGCGCGGCTGCTGTCATCAACCACAGGATACATCGGCGCAATCGCCAACAGCGGCACAGCGGCGGGGGTCTGCACCAGTTCCAAAGCCGTAACGATGGTCAAATTCCCGCCCGCACTGTCACCCGTCAGCGCAAGCCCGGTGACAGCAAATCCGAGCCCTGCGGGACTTTCCGCCGCCCATCGCGCCGCCGCAATACAATCCTCGGGCGCCGCAGGGAAGGGCTCCTCCGGCGCCAAGCCATAATCGACCGATAGCACGGGATAGCCCGTCTCAATCGCCACTTCGCGCGCCACGGAATCATAAATTTCCAAATCGCCAATGACAAAGCCGCCGCCGTGGAAGAACAAAATCAGCGGGCTGTCCTCACCGCCATCAATCCGGTTGTCATACAGCCGCAGCCCAATGGGACGGCGCGGTCCGGGGAAGGTCAAATCCTCCACACGCAGCACAACGCGCCGCGCTGCTTCGGCCAGTGCCGCGCTGGCCTGCATCCCTTCGCGGGCTTGGGTCGCCGTCCCTTGGCTCATCGGCGGGCGCGCGGCCATAGCCAAAAGGTCCAAAAATTGCCGCACATCGGGGCGTACATAGGGGCCAGTTACGGTATCGGTCATACAAAAATCCTCTCAATAGGAGTGGGCAGCGATTAGTCGCTTGCTCCTAACCCCCGATTTCATCCATGACAGTTTTTCGCAATTGTCCCGCTTATGCAAGCGGACTATTGCGGCACGTCAAAATACACCGCGCAGTTTTGGAGTAAGACACCGCATATGGTGACCGCAGTAACAGATACGCCGGGCAATGCCCATGCACCGCAGCAAGCCGATAGCGTCGTCGTTCGCTTTGCCGGGGACAGCGGCGACGGGATGCAATTGACGGGCGGGCAATTCACCCTTTCCACCGCGCTTGCGGGCAATGATTTGGCGACGTTCCCCGATTTTCCGGCGGAAATCCGCGCGCCTTTGGGGACGTTGTTCGGCGTGTCGGCGTTCCAAATCAACTTCGGTTCCATGGACATTGATACCGCGGGGGACCAGCCCGATGTGCTCGTCGCAATGAACCCGGCGGCACTGAAAACCAACGTCGGTGCGCTGGTCCCCGGCGGGCTGATTATCGCCGACTCGGGGGAGTTTACGAAGCGCAACCTTGAGAAGGCGAAATACGACGCCAACCCATTGGAGGATAATTCCCTCGCCGCTTTCAAATTGCTGGCCTTCGACATTAGCGCGCTGACGATTGAGGCGGTGAAGCCCTTTGGCCTTGGCAATAAGGATGCGCTGCGTTGTAAGAACATGTGGACGTTGGGCCTCGCGCTATGGATGTTTGACCGCGATCGGCAGCCGTTGATCGATTGGCTGAACGCGAAATTTGCGAAGAAGCCCGATATTGCCGCCGCGAACGTCGCTGCGTTGAATGCGGGCCATGCCTATGGCGAAACGGCGGAGCTTTCCGGTCCATTGAAGCAATATCACATCAACCCTGCGCAGGTTGCTCCGGGCCTTTACCGCACTATTGATGGCGCGGAGGCCGCCGCGATGGGGTTGGTTGCGGGCGCGAAATTGGCGGGATTGCCGATGTTCTTCGGCGGCTATCCCATCACCCCCGCCTCGTCGATCCTGCACCATTTGTCGAAGCTGAAAGAGTTCGGCGTCACGACCTTTCAGGCCGAGGACGAAATCGCCGCGATTTGTTCCGCGATCGGCGCAAGCTATGCCGGATCGTTGGGCGTAACCTCCTCCTCCGGTCCCGGTATCGCGTTGAAGGGTGAGGCGATGGGCCTTGCCATTATGACCGAATTGCCGCTCGTCATCGTCAACTCGCAACGCGGCGGCCCGTCCACCGGGCTGCCGACCAAGACCGAGCAATCCGACCTGTATCAGGCCGTCTATGGCCGCAATGGCGACGCGCCCTTACCTGTTATCGCGGCGCGCTCACCCAGCGATGTGTTTGACTGCGCGATTGAGGCGGTGCGCATTGCGGTGCAATATATGACGCCCGTGATGCTGCTGACCGATGGCTATATCGCCAACGCGGCGGAGCCATGGGCGGTGCCCGATATGGACAGCTATGCGCCATTTGAGGTGCAGTTCATGGAGGAAAAGCCGGAGGGGGAACTGAAACCCTACGCCCGGGATGAAAAACTCGCGCGCCCGTGGATTAAGCCTGGCACGCCCGATTTGATGCACCGCATCGGCGGCATTGAGAAAGCGGATCAGACTGGGCATCTGGATTACTCCCCGGCCAACCACCAAAAAATGACCGATACGCGTAAGGCGAAGATCGATGGCGTGGCGAACTCCATCCCCGATCAAGAGGTCTGTCTGGGCCGCGAAGGCGCGAAATTGGCCGTGGTCGGTTGGGGCAGCACCTTCGGCCCCATTCATCAGGGCGTGCGGCGAGCCTTGGCCAAGGGGCAGGATGTCGCCCACATCCACATCCGCCACATCTGGCCCATGCCGAAGAATTTGGGCGAGCTTCTGAAATCCTATGACGCGATCATCGTGCCGGAAATGAACACGGGGCAGTTAAAAACCGTGCTGCGCGATCAGTTCTTGGTCGATGCCAAGCCGGTGAACAAAGTGTCGGGTCAGCCCTTCACCATTGCGGAAATTGAGGCGGCGATTGACGCCGCGCTGGAGGCTTAAGTCATGAACGAAATGACGAAAATCGAAACGACCATTAAAGACTGGGAATCCGATCAAGAGGTGCGGTGGTGCCCCGGGTGCGGCGACTATGCGATCCTGAAAGCGGTGCAGCGGACGATGCCGATTATCGGTGCGGACCCGAAGAACACGGTGTTTGTGAGCGGCATTGGCTGCTCCAGCCGCTTTCCCTATTACATGAACGCTTATGGGTTCCATACCATTCACGGCCGTGCGCCGGCGTTTGTGACGGGGATTAAGCTGGCCAATCCGAATCTCGACATTTGGATGATTACCGGCGACGGCGATGGTCTGTCCATTGGTGGCAACCACACGATGCACCTCATCCGGCGCAATCTGAATTGCCAGATCATGTTGTTCAACAACGAAATCTATGGCCTGACCAAAGGGCAATATTCGCCGACATCGCGGGAGGGCACGACCAGTCCATCGACGCCTTATGGCTCGGTCGATCACCCTGCCAAACCTTGCGCGTTTGCGCTTGGGGCAGGGGCGCGGTTCGTGGCGCGCGGGTTTGACGTGTCGAAGAACCTGTCCGATGTCCTGATCGCGGCGCATCGGCATCAGGGGGCGGCGTTTATTGAGATTTTCCAAAATTGCATCGTCTATAACAAGGACGTTTTCGATGACTTCGCCACCCCGAAAGGTGCGGAGGACCGGCAATTGTGGCTGACCGACGGCGAGCCCATGCTGTTCGCCAAGGGCACCAAAGGCATCGCGTTGGACCACGACACGCTCACCTTAAGGGTCGTTGATGTGGCGGATGGCGATTGGGCTGGGGCGGGCGTATTGGTGCATGATGTCACTAAACGCAGCCTTGCGCATATGTTGGTTGAGATGCCGTTTGGCGACTACCCGATGGCATTGGGCGTAATCTACGACGATCCGGCACCGACATTTGAGAGCGCTGTCATCGAACAAAACGCAAGCGCATCGCTCGGCAAAACCGCCGATTTGCAGAAATTGGTATCGAAGGGGCAAACGTGGCAAGTGGGCCCAGATGGACCGGTGCTGTAAATATCAGAGATGAAAGGGCCGCCGAAACCATGCTTCGGCGGCCCTATTGCGTTACAGCGCGAAGTCGCCCGCAACCAATGCCGTCGCGCCGGTCAGCGCAATTGCGAAATCGGCCACGCCGTCACCATTGGTGTCGCCATAGACAAGCGTCGTCGCGCCGGAAATCTGATAGCGCAACTGCCCGGCAACATTTGTGAACGCGCCCGTGCCGATGAAGGTGAACGCTTGGTCACCGGCAACTGCGGCATTGGCATCGACCAAGTTCAATCGGATACGGTCAGACCCCTGAGCAAAGTCCACAATCCGGTCGGCCGTCGCCGCGGTGATGCCGGAGAAATCGCCGTCATCGAAGTAGAAATTGTCATTGCCCGCGCCGCCGGTGAAGAAGTCACGACCGGCCCCGCCATACAGGTTGTCGTTACCATCTTCGCCGCGCAACTGATCGGCTCCGGCCTCGCCATAAAGCGTATCGTTTTGGATGCCACCGCGAAGGTCATCATCGCCGCTTCCGCCAAATAGCGTGTCAATGCCTTCGTCACCGAAAATCAGGTCATTGCCGCTGCCACCATTGAGCGTGTCGGAACCAATCTCACCGCGGATAAGATCATCGCCTGAGCCGCCGGTGATATTGTCGTTACCATTGCGGCCGTAAAGTGAATCATTGTCCGTGCCGCCGTCGATGGTATCGCTGGCACCGCTGCCAAAGATAACGTCATCCCCGCCAAGGCCGTTCAAGGTCGCCGGGCCGACGCCCGCGATGATGGTGTTGTTGAGCGCATTGCCCGAACCATTGACCGCTCCCGCCTGCAACCGCAGATTGTCGAGATTGGCGCCGAGCGTGTAGTTGTTGACGGTCGTGCGCACTTCATCAACACCCTCGCCAACGGCTTCGGTGACGCTATCGCCTGCATTATCAACATAAAACACATCATCGCCAAGTCCGCCGCTCATGCTGTCAGCACCAACGCCGCCGTCCAGAATGTCAGTGCCCGCGCCGCCGTTGAGAATATCATTCCCCGTCAAGCCGCGCAGCCAATCGTCGCCATCATTGCCGTCGAACCGGTTGTTTTCGGCGTTGCCAAGCACATTGTCATTCCCGCCAAAACCAGCGAAATTTTCAATGTCGGTGAAGGCGATTTGCACTGGGCCAGCAAAGCTCGTGGTGCCGCGATAGCCGCTAGCTATTGTCCAATAAAAGATCCCGGTTCCGCCAACACCGCTATAATCGGCAGTGTCTGACCCGGTGCCGCCATCGACGATCAAGTTGGTGCCATTTTCGATGAAGCGGTCATTGCCCGCACCGCCATGGACCTCGTCAATGCCAAAGCCGCTGTCAATCACGTCATCGCCCGCGCCGCCATTGATGATGTTAACGCCACCGGTCCCAGTGACCGTATCGTTACCACTGGTGCCATTGTAATTTTCAAAATTGAACGCATCAGCGATTAATCCGTTATAGCTAAACGCCCCCGTGACCATATCGAAAACAACGGTGCCCGATGTGTCCGAATAGTCCAAGGTATCCAATCCTGCGCCGCCATCGGCATTGTCAACGCCATGGCCGGACCCAACAATAACCGTATCGTCGCCAGCACCGCCGTTTACAGTATCGGTGCCGCCTTCGCCGCGAAGTATGTCATTGCCTATGCCGCCGTTTATGGTGTCATTGCCGCCACCACCAAAGACAGTGTCGCTTCCTTCACCCGCATCGATGACGTTGGCGCCGCTTGTCCCCGTCAGAGTATCGTTGCCATCGCCGGAAACCAGATTTTCAAAATTGGTGTAGAGTTCGCCACCAAAGTTGGTGAGGCCAGTAGTCAAATCAATGACATAGTTACCGGTGAAGTCGGTTGTGTCGAGCGTATCGATGCCCGTTCCGCCGTCTAACGTCTCTGGCAGACCGTTGACGGCATAGACCAAATCATCGCCGCCGCCCGCATCGACAAAGGTGCCGCCACCGGCGTTGCCGCCGCTGCGGATGGTATCGTTAAGGCCTGTCCCGATCACACGTTCAATGCTCACTGCCTGCGTGGCGCCGCCAAAGCCGCTTAGGGTTCCGGCCCGCAAGTCAATGGTCAACCCAGCGTTGGAGGCGCTTGCATCCAACGTATCGACCCCTGCACCACCATTGATGTTGTCAAAGAAATGGCCACTGGTGAAAAAGATCGTATCATCGCCGCCTCCGCCGTTTACGGTGTCTTCACCGCTTCCGCCGGTTAGCAAGTCATTGCCTTCGCCGCCGTTAAGCGTGTCGTTCCCAAAACCGCCATCGATGATGTTGTTACCACTGCCGCCTGTCAGCACATTGGCACTGCCACTACCGATGATCGTCTCACTCCCGCCCGTAGATCCAATATAGTTTTCGATGGAAATCAGGGTTTCGGATTGGCCACCCGACACCACGCGCGTGCCCGCACCCAAATTCACCGTAACAGTATCGAGCAAAACACCGGTGCTGCTGGCATCCAAGGTGTCAATGCCAGCGCCGCCATTAAAGGTCTCACCATTCGTAATGGCGTCGCCATCGAGCAATATGTCGTCGCCGTCGCCGCCATTAATGGTGTCTGCACCAAGTCCGCCATCGATCGTGTTGGCCCCGCTGCCGCCCGTCAATACATTGGCGACGCTCGACCCGATGATCGTCTCTTCGCCCCCGCCGATATAGTTTTCGATGGAGATCAATGTTTCAACATTGCCGCCGCCGCTTACATCAACGGTCCCGGCTCCAAGATTGACGGTCACGGTCGGGCTGAACCCCACGCCGCTGTTGTCCAACGTATCGGTCCCGGAACCACCGTTGAACGTGTCGCCAGTCACGCCATCCACACCGATAAATGTATCGTTGCCGTTGCCGCCGATTACCGTCCCGTTTATCGCAATGGAATCGGTAATCGTGTTGCTGAGCGAATTCCCTGTAATCGGCCCCGTGTTGTTGACGAAGCTGCGGCTGGCGTTGTCAAAATCGCCGCCGTCAATGGTCGCGCCGCGTGGGTCCATGATGGAGTGGAAAACTTCGCCACTGGATTGGTCGATCCATGTAATCAGTAACCGGCCATCGGCGGAGACACCCACATCAATGGATGTGGTCCCGACACCCGTAACGGTAAAGACCGACCCGTCGGCTGCGCCCGCATTGGTGAACAACTGCCCTTCCAAAGCGCCCGTGCTGTCATTATCCCAAACAATGGCAAAGCCACCTTGCGGCAGGCCAACGACCGCTGGCTCATTTTCAAAACCGGCGCTTCCGGCGGCGGTCAAAGCGCCAGTGATGGCAGAACCCGTGGGTCCATACACGCGGTAAAGAATATTGTCGCCTTCGGTCCAAACCGCGACCCAATTGCCATCGGACAGCGCGGCAATGTCGGGGTCAAACGCCGTGTTGAAGGTAGGTGAAGCGATGTTGACCAATACCCCTGCCGAATTGACAATCCGCGCCTCAAGGCTGGTCGTGGCGCCGTCAACCTCACGATACAGCGACACCACATTGCCGCCGGTCAAAACGGCGATCACGCCTTCGCTGTCCGAATCCGCGCTATTCTGCGCCATTGCAAATTCGGCACCGACGCTACCCGTGGCGGACACGATCACGCCGTTGATGTCGGTGTTTGCGCCAACATCATCGGTATAGCTCACATAACTTTCGTTGGTCAGAAGGTTGACGGTCACTTCCGGATTGCCAAGGAAGTCAGCGGCGACGTTTTCGTTCGCAATCGTTGCGTTATGGATCATTGTCCCTGCGCTATCATAGCGTTCCCAGCGGATGCCCGTTTCGTTGACATTGGCGATGGAGTCATCAACGTACACCATGACGAACCCGCCGTCGTTGGTCGCGGCGATGCTGAAATCACCTTCATCATCGATGACATAGACGTCATTGATGCGGAAGCTGTCGGCAACCAAATTGCCCTGGGCATCATAGATTTTGCCAATAATATCCGTGCCGGCGTTCGTGCCGACCCCGGTTGTGCCGGTCTCGACCCAGGCAACCAGGAAATTGCCGTTGGATAAGCCAATGATCAGCGGCGTGCTCTGCGATTCATTCGCGGCGGTGCCGGTGTTGGTTTGGGTGGCGGCGAGCCATGAAATAGGGGTAGGCATGTATTTTCTCCGTGCGTTTCTAACTTGGCCCCGTGCTCACCGGGATGGTGGAACGGTTGCGTTATGTGTTTTTGCGACCACGGATATGTTCGGAACGGTCTTTCGCCGCCCCTTTTCCAATATAAACACCCATTAGCCCGCAAAGCGGACACGGGTTTTCAAAAATGCTGTCGTTGAATTCTAACAACAGGTTTTACGCGATACGGAAACGAGGCGTTAGCCATCAACAACAGTTTATCGCGACCTATTTTTACGGAAACCCTATTTCGGCTTCTCGAATGGGACTCATGTTATGCCCATCATGCAGATGTGTAAAGGTACAAACCCGACATCAATGCTGCGGATACACAATGATTTCCCAATTCGGGACGGCGTCAAAGCAGTGAATTTTGGCCTTGGACGCCCTTTTGATCGCGCCTCGGCAACAGTAACAAAGAGGTCAAACGTTAAATTTGAAGTGGAGCACATCGCCATCGTGGACCACATACTCTTTGCCTTCTTGGCGCAATTTGCCCGCATCGCGCGCCTTTGATTCGCCGCCCAGAGTGACAAAATCGTCATACGCGATTGTTTCGGCGCGGATGAAGCCACGTTCAAAATCAGTGTGGATTTCCGCGGCTGCCTTTGGCGCTTTGCGGCCCTTTTCCAACGTCCACGCGCGCGCTTCTTTTGGGCCAACTGTGAAGAAGGTGATGAGGTGCAACAATTCATATCCTGCGCGAATGACGCGGGCTAGGCCAGTTTCGGTCAGGCCCAATTCGGATAGGAACTCCATACGCTCCTCAGCGTCCATGCCGACCAATTCGCTTTCGATTTTCGCCGAAACCACAACCGCGTTCGCCCCCTCCGCTTCGGCTTTGGCGAACACCGCGGCGGAGTGCGCATTGCCGTTGACGGCATCGCCCTCGCCGACGTTGCAAACGTAAAGCACAGGTTTAGAGGTAATCAGTTGAGCCTGCTCAAAAACGCGCGATTCCTCGGCATCATTGATTTCGGTCAACCGCGCAGGCTTGCCTTCGCGCAGCAGATCAAGTGCGCGGCCCAACACGATCGCCGCCAACTTTGCTTCCTTATCATTCGCCGCGCGCTTCAGCAGGGCAGGGACACGCTTTTCGAGGCTCTCAAGGTCGGACAACAGGAGTTCGGTTTCCACCGTCTCCGCGTCAGAAACTGGGTCCACGCGGTCATCCACATGCTGCACATCCTCACCAACATCGGCATTCTCGAAGCAGCGCAAAACATGGACAATGGCGTCAACCTCGCGGATATTGCCAAGGAATTGGTTGCCCAAACCTTCGCCTTTGGACGCACCGCGCACCAGGCCAGCAATGTCGACGAACGCCAATTGCGTCGGGATAATCTTTTGGCTTCCCGCAATTTCGGCGAGTTTCTCAAGCCGTGGATCGGGAACTGCGACGTTGCCGACGTTGGGTTCAATCGTGCAAAATGGATAGTTTGCCGCCTGCGCTGCCTGCGTATCGGTCAGCGCATTAAAAAGCGTCGATTTGCCAACGTTGGGCAGGCCGACGATACCGCATTTGAAACCCATGAAATTGAACCTTCATTCTGGCGAGGGAAGTATTGCGCGCCTGTTAGCGCGGCCACGCCAAAATGGGAAGGGGTTTACCCGTTCGCGTCGTCAGCGTGGGCGGTGCTGCGTATCCATACCGGCGGTGATGAACAAAACGCGCGTCGGCTCCGCCACATCGGCGGTGTGCCAGACGCCAGCGGAGTTTATGGCAAATTCGCCCGCATGGAGCGTGATTTTTTCGACACCGCCATCGCGTTCCTGATGCAGGGTGACGACACTGGACAGGCACAGCACGACTTCATCGCCATGCGGATGCATTTCCCACATCGGCCATGGTTCGGCGAAATCATAGGCGCTGACCAACTGCCCCTCCGCGCCATCGGCGACAGCGCGTTCGGCATAGGCCTCATACCACTCCATCCCCACAAACGGGGGCTGCGCGATGGCGGTTGCGCCGAGGCCCAAATGGATGGGGTGAGTTAGGATGGAGGATTTCACTGCGACGCCCCGCCTAAATCGCGGCGCATTGGGTGGTTAGCCATCCCGCTTCTTCGGGCGAAAGGTGCGGCTCAATCGCGGCGAGCACGCGGGCGTGATAAGCGTTGACCCAGTCGCGCTCCTCCGCCGACAGCAACGCAGTGTCAATCAGGCGTGGCTCCAATGGGGCGAGTGTTAGCGTGCGGAAACCGAGCATTTTATGTTCCGCCCCCTCGATCGCGCGTTCTTCAATCAATTCCAGATTTTCGATGCGGATGCCAAACGCGCCGGCCTTATAATAGCCCGGCTCGTTCGACACGATCATGCCCGCGCGCAGCGGTTCGCCGGTGCCAGGTTGCGGGCCAGAGGATTTGGCAATCCGTTGCGGCCCCTCATGCACCGAAAGATAGCTGCCGACACCATGCCCCGTCCCGTGCGCATAATCGACGCCATCGGCCCACAGATACTGCCGCGCCAATGCGTCCAACTGCCCGCCTGTCGTCCCATCGGGGAACACCGCACGGTTGAGCGCAATGTGGCCCTTCAAAACCTGTGTATAACGGCGGCGCATTTCCTCGGTCGGTTCGCCCACGGCAACGACGCGAGTGACATCGGTGGTGCCGTCCTGATACTGCCCGCCGGAATCGACAAGATAGAGGTGGCCGGGTTCGATGGCCACATTGCTATCCTCATCCACCGAATAATGCGGCAAAGCGCCATGCGGGCCGGTGGCGGAGATGGTCCGGAAGGAGAGGTCTTTTAATCCGCCGAGTTCCTCACGGAAGGCCCGCAATTTTGCGGCGGCGGAGAGTTCGTCGTGGCCACCCTTCACCAATTCTTCGCTCGCCCATTTTAGGAAACGGGTGAGCGCAATGCCATCGCGGGCGTGCGCGGCGATGGTTCCGGCCTGCTCGACCTGATTTTTCAGCGCCTTCATCAACACTATGGGATCGCGGCGGCGGGTGAGGTTTGCGCCCGCTTTAGCCAAAGTTTCAAATACAGCGGCGGGCGCACGTTCGGGGTCAACCGCCACCTTTTTGCCTGACAGCTCGGCCAGAGCGGCGGGAAATTCGGCGTAATCGCGCAACGCCACTTGGTTGCCCAAGGCTGCGCGAACGTCATCGGTCAGTTTCTCCGGCGCGACGAACAATTGCGCCATGCCGCTGGC
>JBGSOJ010000197.1:0-10704 GCA_041739175.1 Sphingomonadaceae bacterium | reverse complement strand
CGCCACCCTGTTCCGGCGGCGGAGCGCCGAATAAAGCGGCCTAAAAATCGACCTTTTCGTAATAAGCCGGCGGCGGTATGGAACCCATGCGTTCGGACAATAAGGGCCGGAACGAAGGCCGCGATTTGAACATCGCGTACCACGCCCGCGTCTGCTCATGCCCCGCCCAGTCGATGCCGCCGAGGTAATCGGCCACGCTAATCTGCGCCGCAGCGGCGAGGTCCGCCATGCTCATCGTCGCACCCGCCAGCCAGCTTCGCGTGTCGATGAGGTAATCGATATAGTCCAAATGCGCATTCGCCGCGCGCATCGCTTCACGCAGCGCGGTGGCATCGGGCGGGGCGCGGTAGATGATGCGCTTGCGCAGCCGTTCCTGCATCAACGGCGCGGTGACATCGATGAAAAAGCGTTCGTCAAACCACGCGACCAGTCGCCGCACCTCGGCGCGATATAGGCTTGGCCCGTTCATCATCGGCGCGGTCTCGACCGTTTCGTCAATATACTCACAAATCGCACGGCTGTCGGCGATTTTGATACCCTTGTCCGGATCGGTCAGCGCGGGCGTCATGCCCGTTGGGTTAATGTCGAAATATTCGTCGCGCTCTTCCCACGGCAATTCGGTCACCAGATTATAGGCGACCGCTTTCTCCCCCAAAAGGAGCCGGACTTTGCGCGAAAACGGGCAGAGCGGAAATTGGTATAAATGCCACATCGCTGTGTCTGTTAGTCAGCATCGCGGTAAAGGGAAAGCACCATTTGCACTGCGTCTGTGCAAATGGTGCTTTATTTCCGCCCAAATGTTGGGAAAGGCCGCGTTACTCCGCCGCTTCTAACGCGACCGCATCCGACAACGGATTGGCCAAGCGGGTCAGCATTTCCTTCGGGCAAATTTGCCAGAATTCGCCACGCCGCCGATCCCAGTCCTCCAGAATGGATTTGGCCCACCGGCTGTCGGTGGCGGCGGCATGAGCCTCCACCAATGCGCGCAATTTGGATTCCCAATATGCGGAGTCCAACCGTTGCCAGACAATGTTCTCGGCATTGGCGTTGTCGGCAAAATCGCCCTTGGCATCGAGCACAAAGGCCATGCCGCCGGTCATGCCCGCGCCAAAGTTGCTGCCGACGCTGCCCAAGATCACGGCGACGCCGCCGGTCATATATTCGCAGCCATTGGCACCGCAGCCTTCGATGACGACTTCCGCGCCGCTGTTGCGTACGGCGAACCGCTCGCCCGCCTGGCCTGCGGCGAAAAGCTGGCCGGAGGTTGCGCCATAGAGCACGGTGTTGCCGATGATCGTATTGTCCTGCGTCACCAACGGGCTGGACACTGTCGGGCGGACCACAATCTTACCACCCGAAAGCCCCTTGCCGACATAATCATTTGCATCGCCGAACACTTCCAACGTCACGCCCTGACACAGAAACGCGCCAAGCGATTGCCCCGCCGACCCGCGTAAGCGGACATGGACATGGCCGTCATTCAACGATTTCATGCCGTATTTCGCGGTGATTTCCGCCGACAACCGCGTGCCCACCGCGCGGTGCGTGTTGCGCACAGTGTAGGTGAGTTGCATTTTCTCTCGCCGCTCAAACACCGGCTTCGCATCCAGGATCATCTGCGCATCCAGGCTATCGGGCACCGGATTGCGGAACGTGTCGAGGTTAAACCGCCGCTCGCTATCGGGGGCATCGACCTTGGCCAAAATCGGGTTAAGGTCTAGGTCGTCGAGATGCTCGGCCCCGCGGCTGACCTGACGAAGCAATTCGGTGCGGCCGATCACATCGTCAAGCGACCGCATCCCCAATTGCGCCAGTATCTCGCGCACTTCCTCAGCAATGAAGGTCATCAGGTTGATGACTTTTTCCGGCGTGCCAGTGAATTTCGCGCGCAGGCGTTCGTCCTGCACACACACTCCGACGGGGCAAGTGTTGCTGTGGCATTGACGCACCATGATGCAGCCCATAGCGACAAGGCTCAGCGTGCCGATACCATATTCCTCTGCGCCCAAAATCGCGGCGATCACAATGTCGCGCCCCGTTTTCAGGCCGCCATCGGTGCGCAATTTGACGCGGTGGCGCAGGTTGTTGAGGGTGAGCACTTGGTTGGTCTCGGCCAGCCCCATTTCCCATGGCGTACCGGCATATTTGATGCTGGTTTGCGGGGAAGCGCCGGTGCCGCCGTTATGGCCGCTGACCAGGATGACATCGGCATGCGCCTTGGCCACGCCCGCCGCCACGGTGCCGATGCCCGCCGCAGACACCAATTTCACGCAAACGCGTGCATTGGGGTTAATCTGCTTCAGGTCGTAAATCAGCTGCGCCAGATCCTCGATCGAGTAGATATCATGGTGCGGCGGCGGCGAGATTAGCGTCACGCCCGGCGTTGAGTGGCGCAATTTGGCGATAAATTCGGTGACCTTAAAGCCGGGCAATTGCCCACCTTCACCGGGCTTTGCGCCCTGCGCCACCTTGATTTCGATTTCCTCGCAATTGCCCAGATATTCGGCGGTGACGCCAAAGCGGCCCGATGCGACTTGCTTGATATTGCTGTTGGCGTTGTCGCCGTTTTCATAAGGCTTAAAGCGCGTAGAATCCTCGCCGCCTTCACCCGACACCGCCTTTGCGCCAATGCGGTTCATCGCAAACGCCAGCGTCTCGTGCGCCTCAGGCGACAGCGCGCCAAGGCTCATCCCCGGCGTGACGAAGCGTTTGCGAATTTCGGTGATCGCCTCCACCTCATCAATCGCGATGGGTTTCGCGGCGTAGTTGAACTCCAGCAAATCGCGCAAATACACCGGCGGCATCGATTTGACGCCAGTGGCAAATTGCAGATAGGTCGAATAGCTGTCGTTCTGCACCGCGCTTTGCAAAAGGTGCATTAGGTTGGCGGAATAGGCATGGGTTTCGCCGCCATCGCGCTGCTTATAGAACCCGCCGACGGGCAACCGCGCAACCGCGCTGTCATACGCCGCCGCGTGGCGCAGTTCAGCCGAATAGGCGAGGGAGTTATACCCCTCACCCGAAATCTTGTTCGGCATTCCAGGGAACAGATCATTGACGATGGCGCGTGACAGGCCGACGGCCTCAAAATTGTAACCGCCGCGATAGCTGCTAATCACCGCAATGCCCATTTTGGACATGATTTTTAAGAGGCCTTCGCAAATCGCCTTGCGGAAATTTTCGACGCATTGGGTTAGCGTCTTGTCGCCAAACAGCCCGCGTGCGTGGCGGTCGGCAATGCTGGCTTCGGCCAAATAGGCGTTCACAGTCGTCGCGCCGACACCAATCAAGACAGCAAAATAATGCGTGTCCATGCACTCGGCGGAGCGGACGTTGACCGATGAGTAGCTTCGCAATCCCTTGCGCACCAAATGCGTATGCACAGCGGCGGCGGCGAGCACCATGGCCATTGCGATCCGGTCCGGCCCGATGTTTTCATCGGTCAGGAATAGCTCAGTCTTGCCCGCGCGCACCGCGGCCTTGGCCTCCTCGCGGACACGGGCAATCGCGGCGCGCAGCCCCTTTTGCCCGCCATCGGCAGGATAGGTGCAGTCGATTTCGGCAACGGTTTTGCCGAACTCCACCTTCAACCGCGCCCAGTCGGCCATGGTAAGCACGGGGCTTTCCAAGACCAGCACCGCCTCATTCTGGCTTTGCTCCTCCAGGATATTGGCAAGGTTGGAGAAGCGCGTTTTCAGGCTCATCACATGCCGTTCGCGCAAGCTGTCGATCGGCGGGTTGGTGACTTGGCTGAAATTCTGACGGAAGAATTGGCTGACCACACGCGGCTTGTCGGAGATAACGGCAAGCGGGGTGTCATCGCCCATCGAGCCGATCGCCTCCTTCGCGTCATCGGCCATGGGGGCCAGAATGACCTCCATATCCTCCAATGTCATGCCCGCCGCGATTTGGCGGCGCGACAATTCGGCGCGATCAAAGGATAGCGCGGCATCGGCGGGGGCAGGGGCGAGGTCGTTGATTGACCGGAAACCCTTTACCAATGCGGCATAATCCTGTTCTGCCGCTGCACGGTCCTTTAATTCGCCATCGCGATAGAGTTTGCCCTCATCAAGGTTCACCGCAATCATTTGCCCTGGCCCAAGCCGCCCTTTTTCGACGACATTGGTTTCGGGCACGATCACCATGCCGGTTTCCGACCCGATGATCAGCAGATTATCGGCAGTGATCGAGTAGCGCAAAGGACGCAGCGCGTTGCGGTCCACGCCCGCAAGCGCCCATTTGCCGTCGGTCATCGCCAACGCGGCGGGGCCATCCCATGGCTCCATGACGCTGGCCATATATTGGTACATCGCGCGGTGGTTGGCGGGGATATGCGCGTTCGATTGCCATGCCTCTGGCACCAAAGTGAGCTTCGCCGTCGGCGCCTCTTTGCCCGAGCGGACCAATGCCTCAAACACCGCGTCCAACGCGGCGGTGTCGGAGGAGCCGGCGGGAATGACGGGCTTTATGTCGTCCGAATTGTCGCCGAACGCGAGGCTCGCCATTTTGATTTCGTGGCTTTTCATCCAATTCATGTTGCCGCGAATGGTGTTGATCTCACCATTGTGCGCCAACGACCGGAACGGTTGCGCCAACCACCATTGCGGGAAAGTGTTGGTCGAATAGCGCTGATGGAAAATCGCAACGCGGCTCTCGAAGCGTTCGTCGGTGAGGTCAGGGTAGAACACCGACAGGCTTTCGGCCAGAAACAGGCCCTTATAGATGATCGACTGACACGACAAAGAACAGATATAGAAATCGCGGATTTGCGCGGCGACGACTTTTTTCTCAATCCGGCGGCGGACGAGGTAGAGGTTTTTTTCAAACTCGTGCCGTGATTGATCGGCGGCGTCGGGGCCAGCGATCATGATTTGCTCAATCTCGGGCCGCGTCATTTGCGCCTTTGTCCCGATCACCGACACATCCACCGGCACCTGCCGCCAGCCATAGACGGTGTAGCCCGCGTCGATGACTTCCGCCTCAACAATCGTGCGGCAGTCCTCCGCCGCCGCCAAATCGGTGCGCGGCAGGAAGATCATGCCGACCGCCAATTGCCCCGGCATCACCCGGTGGCCGCTGTCGGCAATCGCATCGTCAAAGAACCGTTCGGGCAAATCGACATGAATGCCCGCACCGTCGCCGGTCATCCCGTCGGCATCCACCGCGCCGCGATGCCAAACGGCCTTTAGCGCATCAATCGCGGATGCCACCACGCGGCGGCTTGGCTTCCCATCGGTGGCTGCGACAAGTCCGACGCCGCAGGCATCGCCCTCAAATTCGGGATAATACATGCCCTCACGCGCGAGGCGTTCATGCTCAGCGGAGAAATAGGTGCGGGCGTCGGTCATGGCTTTTTCTTTTCTTCTTGCATATCCATCCAGTCGGCGATGGCGATTTGCACAGCCCCAATCGACGTGGATTCAACATTCGCCATTAGGGCATTGGTCCAATTCGCCGCAGCCTCGTTCAGCTTTGGAGCGAGGCCATTGATGGCGCGACCGGCGTCGCTGTCATAAAAGGCGGCAGCGTCAACCAATTCTGTGCTCGACAGGCTTGCGGTGGTTGCCATGCCTTGTGCGGCGGCCTGGGCTTCTATCATTTCGGCGGTTACACAATCGGTTTTGCCTGATTCTATGCAAGACAAGAAGTCTTGATCCACCGCTGTGTTGCTATATTGTAGCGCGATAACTTTTTGGCCCGTAGGGGACTGATAGAAACCAATGGCCGCATCCAATTGCGAAACGGTCATCGTATCGGCAAATATGCGGCTTAAATCGGCCACCAGAACGGGGTGCGCCGCTGCCATTTGTTCCGACAATGATTCCAACATCCGCGCGCTGATAAAGGCGGTAAAGCCCGGCGTTGCAGCCTCCATTTCGGCGAAGAAGGGGTTGGTGGCGACCCCTTTTTCAAATTCGCTGGCAAAGCCTTCTGCGGCTGTGGATTGAAAGGCTTCCAAGGGATTCATGGTCAAGGCAAGCGTCCGTGCCTTTGCCTGCTGGTCGGCGTTTTCGGTCGCCGCCGGCGGCGTGCTGTCCTGCGCCAATACCGGCGCGGCAATGCTCGCGATGCCAAGGGCAAGGGCTGCTACTAAAGATTTACGCATTGCAGTATCTCCTAAATTTCCATCGCAAAAAATTCTTCGACAGCGTCCTCCATGACGCGCTCAACCGAGGCATCATCGAGCATTTGCTCCATGGTGGCCGACGATGTGCCTTCAAAGCTCGCGGCGTTGATCCGCTGCACTTTTCGGAACAGTGGCGATTCCACGAAGGCCAGCAATTGATCGATTTCTTCCGCTGTCAGTTTGCTCACATACCGGCCCGCCTTGCGCCGATCGAGGGTGATGGTTTGATCCCACAGCGCGTCGTCGTCCTGCAATGTGGCCTGCGCAAAAATATCTTTATCGATTTTGAGTTCGTTGAAGCCAAATTCCAAAAGGCTTTGGCCTAGCGACGTGCCGAGGAATGCCCGATATTCGCGCAATTCGGGCACGGTCAGGCCGTTGGCGAAATCAATCGCCATGCCGTCGAGGAAGAAATCATAATTGGCGGACAGCCGCTCGATCAAAAACGAGCTGAACCGCGATGCGACATGCTTTGCAAAGCCGGGATATTCGCGGTCCAACGCCGCAAATTCGGGCTCAGCGAGGAATGTCGCCTCCATCGCGGGCGGGAACTCTTTGCTATACAAGGGTATCAACCGTTCCTTTGGCGCGGAGATTTGGACAATTTCCAGAGCCAGCATATAGGCTTCGCTGTCACGGTCAAATTCCACCAGAGTAAGCACGGGCGGGGAGTCGGTTGCGGGCGCGATACTTTGTCGCGAATTTTTGGGCATTTGTGTAGGGGTGCTGGTCGCCGCAGGCGGTTCGCTTTGCGCCAATACAGGTGCGGCAATCATCGTCATTGCGGCCATCGTCAGGCCAATTATATGCGTCAGTTTCATTATGCTGCCTCCAACGTTTTGGTCTTTGCTTTTGCGGCGAGGTAGCCGTGGATATGCTCCACACAATCGCGCGCATCGCGGATGGCCCATACGACGAGCGACGCACCGCGCACGATGTCACCGGCGGCGAATACGCCGTCCAGACTGGTCATCATCGTTTTATGGTCAACGCGCAACGTGCCCCAACGGGTAACGGACAGATCATCGCAGCCAAACATCTTGGGAAGGTCCTCGGGTTCAAAGCCGAGCGCCATGATGACCATATCGGCGTCCAAAGTAAAATCGCCGTCTGGATCGGGTTCGGGCGAGCGGCGGCCGCTGGCATCGGGTTGGCCAAGGCGCATTTTAGCGACGTGGACTTTCTCCACGCTGTCGGTGCCGTCGAAGCCTTTGGGGCCGGAGAGCCAGACGAATTCGACGCCTTCCTCCTCCGCATTGGCAACTTCGCGTTGCGATCCGGGCATATTGTCGCGGTCGCGGCGGTAGAGGCATTTGACTGATTTTGCTCCTTGGCGAATGGCGGTGCGCACGCAATCCATCGCGGTATCGCCGCCGCCGATGACGACGACGTGCTTGCCAGCGGCATTCAATGTGCCATCCGCAAAGGCGGGAACGGCATCGCCAAAGCCGACGCGGTTGGAGGCGGTGAGGAAGTCCAATGCCTTATGAATGCCGGACAGGCCGCTGCCCGGCGATTTCACTTCGCGCGCCTTATAGACGCCCGTGGCGATGAACACGGCATCATGTTTTTTGCGCAGGTCGTCCATGCTGGCGTCGCGGCCAACTTCGAAGTTTTCTTGGAAAACTATCCCTGCTGCCTTCAACCGGTCCACGCGGCGCATGACGACGTCTTTTTCCAGCTTAAATCCGGGGATGCCATAGGTGAGAAGGCCGCCCGCGCGGTCGTGCCGATCATAAATGATGACATCATAGCCCGCAACGCGCAGATATTCCGCCGCGGTAAGGCCCGCTGGTCCCGCGCCGATAATGCCGACCGATTGCTCGCGCGCTTTGCCGACGGCGACAGGTTCGACCCAGCCATTTTCCCATGCCGTATCGGTGATATACTTCTCCACCGATCCAATGGTGACCGCGCCGTGGCCAGAAAATTCGATAACGCAATTGCCCTCACACAGCCGATCCTGCGGGCAGATGCGGCCGCAGATTTCGGGCATGGTGGAGGTGAGATTGCTCATCTCATACGCTTCGCGCAGCCGTCCTTCGGTGGTCAGGCGCAGCCAATCGGGGATGTGGTTGTGCAACGGGCAATGGTTGGAGCAATAGGGCACGCCGCATTGCGAACAGCGTGATGCCTGCTCATGCGCCTTATCGGCAGTGAACCGGTCGTAGATTTCCTGAAAATCCTCGGCCCGTAACTCGGGCTCACGCTTTTCGGGATAGTGCTGCTCCGTTGAGACAAATTGCAGCATGGGATCAACGGCCATCGAGTCACTCCTTTTACGTCGTTCGCGCCATAAGCGAAACGAGGGCAGGAGTCACGGAGAAAATGGATTATAGGTAAGTATATATGACCTATTAAAACACTGGTCAATTCCGGTTGGCCCAAAAATGTCAAATAGGTGACGGCAATAGGGCCGTATCGGCTCTATCGTAAAGCGACAGCAGCGCAATCCCTGCGCCTCCGACCACGATCCGATACCAGGCAAACGGCCCAAATCCATATTTTGTGACAATGCTGACAAAGGCCTTCACCACCACCAACGCCACCACGAACGACACGACGCTGCCTATGGCGATGAGCTGCAAATAATCGCCCGTGAGCGCCTCCGGATTTTTCGCCAATTGGTAAACGGTCGCACCGGCCAAGGTGGGCACCGCCAAGAAAAAGCTAAATTCCGCGGCCGTTTTGCGATCCACGCCGAACGCCATTGCGCCAAGGATGGTCGCGCCCGACCGGCTAACCCCCGGGATCATGGCGAGGCACTGCACCGCGCCAATCAGCGTGGAGGTTTTCCACGAAACCCCCGCAACGCCGTCCCCTGTGGCGGGCGGGTTGGCCCATTTCTCCACCGCCAAAATCGCCACACCGCCGAGCACCAACGCCCAGCAAACGATCATCGGATTGCCCAGCATCGTCTCAATCTGATCGCCAAAGGCCACGCCCAGCAACACGGCGGGAAAAAACGCAATCAACAGGTTGCGCGTAAAGGCAATCGCCGACTGCTCCCACCCGAACAATCCCTTCGCCACATCCCAAAAGGTGCGCCAATAGAGCACGACGATGGCCAAAATTGCGCCGGGTTGGATGGCGATATTGAACACTTCCCAATATTTTTGGTCATAGCCCATCAATTCGGTGGCAAGGATCAAATGACCCGTCGAGGACACTGGCAGATATTCGGTGACACCCTCGACAATGCCAAGGAGGATGGCAATCAACCATTCGGACATGGATTTATCCTTCGATGCGGGTGCCGAAACGGCCGTGCTTGCGGAAAGCGGAGAGATAGCGCGGCGCCACCGCCGCCATCGATGTCGGTGTGATGCCCAATTCGGCAAGCCCTGCCGCGCCCTCGGCCACGACATTGTCGCTGCCCAGCATTTTAAGCTGGTCATTGGAAATCGGCGCGCCCGGAGCCCATCCGGTGCTCACCGCCAGCAATTTGGCGAAAGGTCCGGGGACATTCAGGAAGGGGCGTTTGCGCCCGATCATTTCCGCAATCCGCTCATTCAGCGCGCGCATCGTGACGGCTTCGGGCCCGCCAAGCTCAAACACGCGCCCGCCGAATTGCGCCGGATCGCTGAGTGCTGTCAGCACCGCCTTGCCAACATCGCCGCCGAACACCGGTTGCAACCGTGTTGCCGCGCCGATTACCGGGACGACGGGGAACATCCGGATAAGGTCGGCAAAGCGGTTTAAGAACGCATCGTCCTGCCCGAACACCACCGACGGGCGCAGGATTGTCGCGGTGGGAAAGGCCGCCAAAACCGCTGCCTCGCCCTCAGCCTTCGTCTGTCCGTAACGCGCGGGTGATTTCGCATCCGCGCCAATCGCCGAGATGTGCACCATCGCGCCAACGCCGGCCTCCGCCGCCGCCACCGCGACATTGCGCGCGCCATCGACATGCACCGCCTGCATTGCCTTGCCAAAGACGCCGACCAGATTGACCACCGCATCAGCCCCGGCCACCGCACGCCGCACGCTGTCGATCTGCGTCACATTGGCGCTGATGAACTGCGTTTGCCCCAAATTGCCCATGGGTTTAATGGCCAGCGCGCTTTGCGGATTGCGTTCGGCCGCGCGCACCCGCCAGCCAGCGGCCAGCAATTCTTGCGCCACAAACCGCCCGACGAAACCGCCGCACCCGAAAACTGTCACCAATTTGCTCATGCCTGCACCCTTGATGTTGCGCGAAATGATAATGCCCTTTTCGCGGCCCGCCCTAGCGCGAAAGCGGCCATGCACGCAAGCGGGGAGGTAGCGCCGGACAGGTTCAATTGCGTGAAATTCAAGGCATCGCCAAAAATGGCAAACAGCCGTTGACATCGCCGCAATAACCGCTAAAGCCGCGCATCTACTCCGTGCCCAGATGGCGGAATTGGTAGACGCACCAGCTTCAGGTGCTGGCGCTCGCAAGGGCGTGGAGGTTCGAGTCCTCTTCTGGGCACCATCGCTTCTCAAGTCACTGAAATCATTGAAAAATCGTCGCATAGACGGTCCCAAAAGCATGTCTGCTACGATAAACTGCTACGATCTCGAGATGACAGTTCGAGCGGAAAGTCCCAGAAATCTGC
>JBGSOJ010000142.1:0-6748 GCA_041739175.1 Sphingomonadaceae bacterium | reverse complement strand
CCGTGCCGCCACCCATGCCCGCCGCGATGAAGCACATATGCGCGCCTTCCAACGCCGCCTCAATCTGCGCCAAAGTTTCCTCGGCGGCTGCCCGGCCGACTTCGGGGCGCGCGCCTGCGCCTAAACCCTCAGTGATATCGGACCCAAGTTGGATACGATGCTCCGCCGGAGAGGCATTTAACGCCTGTGCATCGGTGTTGGCGACGATGAAATCGACGCCCTCCACATTGGCCGCAATCATGTTGGCAATCGCGTTGCCCCCGGCCCCGCCGACACCGATGACCGCAATCTTCGGCTTTAATTCGTCCACACTGGGCGGACCGATATTGATCGACATGGCAAAAGCTCCCTCGTCACAAAATATACTCTATTAGGCGCTAACCGCCGAAAATTGGTTAATTATGGCACATAGGCATTAATGTTTATACCCTTATCACCAAAGTTATCCACTTGTTATCCATATCGTTTTTCCACAGGCTCGGCACCGCCACCGATTTTAGAACGATTCTTTCAAGACATTCCATAGCCCGCGCCACTTAAAAATTGCCTTACCCTGACGGCTTTCTGCGGCGTCCCAGTACAATCGGCGGACGTCAAGTGGGCTTTCGGCGGCGTGCCGGACAAGGCCGACAAGCGCCGAAAAGGCGGGACCACTGTGCGCGTCAGGCAAAGCCTTGACCATCAAAGGCCGCCCAATCCGCACCGGATGGCCAAGCGCGGCCTGCATATAATCGGCGATACCGTTAAGCTCTGCGCCGCCGCCCGAGAGCACGACCAGGCGGCCATTGGCATCGGAAAAGCCCAATTGGCGCAAAGCTGAATTAATCGCGCGCGTCATATGGTCCAACCGGTTACGGATGACCGAAATCAACTGCGCGCGCGTAATCCGGCGCGGTTCTTCCTCGCCCAGCGCCGTATCGCGTTCAAATTCGATGGTGTCATGGTTGTCGCGCGGACTGGATTGCGCGCTGCCGTGGAAGCATTTCACCCGCTCTGCCTGATCGCGGCGGATGCCGAAGGCGGACGCAACATCATCGGTAATATCGCCCGCGCCGTAGGGGATCGAGTAAATCCCGATCAGCTTCCCGCGCCGCCAGACAGACAGATTGGTGACCGCCGCGCCCATTTCCACGAGCGCTACGCCCAAGTCGCGTTCTTCAGTAGTGAGGCACGCAAGACCGGAAGCGAGCGGCGTCGCGACAATCGCCTTTACCCCCAAATGCGCGCTTGCCACCGCCATTTCGATATTGCGCACCGGGCTTGGGTCGGCCAACACAACGTGCAAATGAACACCCAGCCGGTCGGCATGCAGACCAATGGGATTGTCCACGCCTTGCAAGCCATCGATGGTGTAAATTGCGGGCTGCGCGTGCATGATCATCTTGCCATCGGGATCAATCGCCGCGCGGCTGTGCGTCAGCAGTTCGTCGATGTCCTCTTGCTCAACGCGGTGTCCGCCAAGGTCGTGCTCCATTTCGCCGACATGGCTTTGCAAGCCGCCTGCGGAAAAGCCGACCCAGACATGGTCAATGCTGGTTCCAGCCACACGTTCCGCCTGCTCGACCGCATTGCGCACCGCCATTTCGCAGGCGTCCACATCGGATACATAGCCGCGCCGCACACCGCGGCTTTCACGCTGCCCGGTGCCAAGCACGGTCAGGCTGCCGTCCTCATTCTGCCCCGCGATCAGCGCGCTGATTTTCGACGAGCCGATGTCAACGGCGGCAAAGATGCGATCAACACGGGTCGTTGCCATGGCTTAGCCTTCCTTTTCTTTGGCCGCGCCACTTGCTGTTTCGGGCGCTTCGGTCGCCAGGCGGCGTACGTACAAATTCTTTGGATTGCGCATGTCAAAGTTGACGATGTCATGGCCAAGCAAGCGGTTGACGCCATCAAACCGCGCGAATTTGAGAAGGGCAGTCTCCGCCTCCTTCGTCCCTTCGGGCAGTTGCAGCGTTTCGCCGGTCTTAAATTGCAAATCCCAGCGGCGGTTGCCGACCCATTTCGCCCCCTTAACCTGTTCTTTCAGGGCGGGCGCAGCGTTCAGGAGCGCGGCGAGGTCGAGCGCCCGTTTGTTGGCATTGGGACCGGAGAGCACGGGCAAATCGGGACGGCTACCGGATTTGATATCTTCCAACACATGGCCACTGGCATCGATGAGCGCGTAGCGCCCATTGTTTTGCCACACCGCCGCCACTTGCCGTTCGGTAATTTCAATGTGCAAAGTATCGGGCAAGCGGCGCGACACGCGGGCATCCTCAACCCAGCTTAACTGCGCCAGTTCCGTCCGGATTTTTTCCAGGTCCAGCAGCGGCATGGACCGATCCTTTTGATCGGCGATGATCGCGTACACCTCGGTTTCTTCGATGTTGTCCATGCCATCGACGACCAAATGCCGAACGCGAAACCCGTTGTCGGAGGCAAGGCGGGCCAGTTCCGCCTCAGCCATAGCAGGGACGCCCGCGGCATTGGCCACCGCCAACCCCACGACAACCACGCCGCCCAAAAGGGCAATGGTCATCCCCTTTTGCAAGCCATGTTCCGTCACGGGCAAGGCGCGGATCATGCGGTCGATTAAGGATGTTTGCCGCACCCTTGATTTAGGCTTAGGCCGCGCCGATGCCTTGGGTGCGGCGCGTTTGGGGGCGGCGGTCCCGCGCCGGATTTTGCTATCGCTCATGGTCTATCTCCTGAAGCACTAAGGGCCTCCCTGACCAACCGGTCCACCAATTGCTCATAGCTGATGCCGCACGCTTTCGCCTGTTCCGGGACCAGCGACAATGGCGTCATCCCCGGCTGCGTGTTGGTTTCCAGCACGAATATACCATCAAGGCCAAGCTCATCATCCCACCGGAAGTCCGTCCGGCTTGCGCCTTTGCAACCCAGCAGTTCGTGGGATAGTTTGGCAAGCTCCATCATCCGCGCCGCCGTATCATCAGGGATGTGCGCCGGGCAGACATGCTCGGTCATGCCATCGGTGTATTTGGCGTCGAAGTCGTAGAAGCCAGACTTGGGCACCAGTTCGGTGACGCACAATGGCTCCCCATCCAAAACCGCGACGGTGAGTTCGCGGCCCTTGATGAACGGTTCGGCCAGCAATTCGTCGAAATCCGCCCATGGCCCCACGGCATCGCGGGCGATGGGGTTGCCGTAATTGCCCTCGTCCGTCACGATGGCGACCCCGACGGAGGAACCCTCGTTCACCGGCTTCACCACATCGGGGCGCGGCAGGGGGTCGGCGGTGAACAGGCTTTCGCTTTTAACGACAACACCCTTGGGCATCGGCACGCCGCCGGGGACAAGGCATTGTTTCGTGAGTTCCTTGTCAATCGCAATGACCGATGTGACCATATTGCTATGCGTATAGGGGATTTGCATGATGTCGAGCATCCCCTGCACGCTGCCATCTTCGCCGGGGACGCCGTGCAGCGCGTTGAAGACGACATCGGGTTTCAAGTTGGACAATGTCACCGCGACATTGCGGTCCATATCGACGCGGGTGACTTTGTAGCCCACGCGCTCCAACGCATCGGCCACGCCATTGCCGCTCATCAGCGACACGGGCCGTTCGTTCGACCATCCGCCCATCAGGACAGCGACGTGATTATTGGCGGGGTTCATGACTTCTCTCCCGTTTGTCCAAGGCCTTGGGCCAACCGCCCCACACGCTGAATTTCCCATGTGAGGTCCACGCCGCTATGCGCATAAACGCGGCGGCGGACCTCCTCGCCCAGCGCCTCAATATCCGCGCTGTTCGCGTCGCCCAAGTTGATGAGGAAATTGGTGTGCTTTTCCGAAACCTGCGCACCGCCAATGGTCAGCCCGCGACATCCGGCGGCATCGACGAGTTGCCATGCCTTGTTTTCGGGCGGATTTTTGAAGGTGGAGCCGCCGGTTTTGGAACGCAGCGGTTGGCTCGCCTCGCGCGCAGCGGAAATGCGGTCCATCTCAGCCTGTATCGCCGCTGGTTCGCCGGGCTGCCCCCTGAAACGCGCGCCGACGACAATCGCGCCGTCGGGCAGTTCGGAATGGCGATAACTGTAATTGAGGTCATCAACAGGCAGTGTCACTAACTGCCCCGATCGCAACACAATGTCGCAATCGAGCATGATGTCCTTGACCTCGCCGCCATAGGCACCGCCGTTCATGCGCACGAAGCCGCCCACCGTGCCGGGGATGGAGCGCAGGAATTCCATGCCCGCTATCCCTGCATCGCGCGCCGGAGCGGCCACGAGGATACCGGACGCGCCGCCGCCGCAATCGAGGATGGTTTCCTCCACCCGCGTGACCTTAGCGAACGCTTTGCCGAGCCGCACCACGACACCGGGAACGCCGCCATCGCGCACAATCAGGTTGCTGCCAAGGCCCAATGCCATGACCGGCATGTTGGCGGGAATGCGGCCCAAAAATTCGCGCAAATCGTCCACATCGGCGGGCTCAAACAACGCATCCGCCGCACCGCCGCTTTTGAACCAGACCAGCGGGGCCAGCGGCGCATTCGCCGTCAATTTGCCGCGCACGGCGGGCAGTTTGGGGAGGACCGCCGCGTTCATCCGCGCGCCTCGCTGACAGCCTTGGCCAAACCGGCCGCCCATTTGGTGATGTCGCCCGCGCCAAGGCAGACAATGATGTCATCGCCGCGCACGTCGTCCGCGAGTTTCGCTACGAGGTCGTCGAAACTCTCCGCCGGACCCACCTGACGATGGCCCCGCGCCCGGACGCCATCGATTAACGCGGCGCTGTCCACGCCCTCAATCGGCGCTTCACCGGCGGCATAGACAGGCGTGACGAACACCATGTCGGCGTCGTTAAAGCATTGCTGAAAATCATCCATATGATCGCGCAGGCGGGTGAAACGATGCGGTTGCGCGACCGCAATAACGCGGCCCTTCGCGCCTTCACGGGCCGCCGAGAGCACGGCGCGGATTTCGACGGGGTGGTGGCCATAATCGTCGATGACCAAAGCCTCGCCGGTATCGGTGGCAATCGTGCCAACTTTGGTAAAGCGCCGTTTGACGCCGCCGAAATTCACGAACCCTTGCGCGACCTGTTCATCGGTCATGCCCATTTCCAGGCCGACCGCGACCGCCGACAAGGCATTCTGCACATTGTGCCGCCCCGGCATGGGCAGGACGACATCGGCAATGCGTCGCGTCTCGCCGTCCCTGCCCCGCACCACGACGTCAAAAGTATTCCCGCCCAATTCAGGCCGCACATTGTCGCCGCGCACATCGGCTTGGGCAGAAAACCCATAGGTCACAATGCGCCGGTCGCGGATTTTGGGCAGGATCGCCTGCACCTCCGGATGATCAAGGCACATAAACGCCGCGCCGTAAAAGGGAACGTTTTCGACGAATTCCACAAACGCCTTTTTGATGGCATCGAAGCTGCCATAATGGTCGAGGTGTTCGGGATCGATGTTGGTCACGACCGCCAATGTGCCGTCAAGCCGCAGGAAGCTGCCGTCGCTTTCGTCGGCCTCAACCACCATCCAATCGCTTTGTCCCATCCGCGCGTTGGAACCATAAGCATTGATAATGCCGCCATTGATGACCGTCGCATCCACGCCGCCCGCGTCCAGCATGGAAGCGATGAGCGAGGTCGTCGTCGTCTTGCCATGCGTGCCCGCGACCGCGATGGTGCTTTTGAGGCGCATCAGTTCGGCCAGCATCTCGGCGCGCCGCACCACGGGGATGCGGTTGTTGAGCGCATAGTCGATTTCAGGGTTGTCGCGGCGAATGGCGGTGGAGACGACGACCACGCTGGCGTCTTTCACATTCTCCGCCTCATGCCCGATATGCACCGCAATCCCGCGTTCGCGCAGGCCTTCGATCACATAGCCCTCGGCAATGTCGGACCCCTGCACCTGATAGCCAAGCGTGTGCATCACCTCAGCAATGCCGGACATGCCGATGCCGCCGATACCGACGAAGTGGATGATGCCAATATCTGTGGGAACGCCGCGCATTAATGTGCTTTCTTTGCTAAGGCCGGACCGCCGACGCTGCCTTTTTGGGCCGATTGCGGGCGCAAGGCATCCATCAGCGGCGCACCGCCAAAACCCTCAACCAAATCCGCCAAATCGGAAACCGCATTGGGCCGCCCGCAACTCCACGCGCCCTTGGCCGCATTGTCCAATGTTTCGGGGGTAAGTGCGATTTTTTGAATTTGCTTGGCCAACTCCTTCGGCGTGAAGGCGGATTGGGGAATGCACCGCGCGCCGCCAGCGGCGACCATTTCCTTCACATTAAACGCCTGATGATTGTCCATCGCGGATGGCAAGGGCACAAGGATTGCGGGCCGTCCAATACAGGTTAGCTCGGCAATCGTGCTTGCTCCCGCGCGCGCGATGACCAGATGCGCGTACCCCAAACGGTCGGGCAAATCGGGCAGATAGGTGGCGAGTTCCGCCGGAATCTCATTATCGGCATAGCGCGCGCGCACCGCGTCGATATCTTCCGCCCGGCATTGCTGCGTCACTTGCAACCGGCGGCGCAAATTGACGGGCAGCATAGCAAGACCATCGGGGACAACGTCGGACAGCACGGTCGCCCCTTGCGAACCGCCGGTGACCAGCACGCGAAAAATGCCGTCCTCCTCCAACAAGGGAAACGGGTCTTTGCGCAGCGCCAATACCTCGGCCCGGACAGGGTTGCCGACCAGATGCACGCGGTGCAACAGTTCGCCCGAAATCTTCTGCACATCGGGATAGGCGGTGGCAATCGCATTCACCTTCCGCGCGGCATAG
>JBGSOJ010000048.1:0-1724 GCA_041739175.1 Sphingomonadaceae bacterium | reverse complement strand
AACTGGAGGCGAATTTTAGCGGCGCGCGCAATTCGGGACGGCCCCTGCTCCTCGAAGGCGGGTTGAAGTGGCAGGCGCTTAGACTCTCCCCCGCCGACATGGATTTCGCGTCGCTGAAAGAAGCGGCGGCGCGGGAGATTGCGCTGGCCTTCGGGGTGCCGCCGATGCTGCTCGGCCTGCCCGGCGATAACAGCTACGCGAACTATCGTGAGGCGAACCGCGCCCTGTGGCGGCTCACCTTGCTGCCGCTGTGCACCAAGATTTTGGGCGCTTTGGCGGAAGGGCTCAGCCCCGCGATTGCGGGCGCGAAGCTGTCCGTTGACCTCGATAAACTCCCCGCCTTGTCGGAGGACCGCGAGCGTTATTGGGAGCAAATCAGCAGCGCGGAATTCCTGACGCGGGCGGAAAAACGCCGCTTGCTCGGCTTTGATGAGGAGATGCAACCATGACCCGTGATGATATGCTCGCCCGCCTGCTCGCCCAAGCGGAGGGCGACGGCGCAGACCTTGTGACCTTGCGCGCCATTGTTGAAGAAGCCGCCGATATGGGGGCCGACCGCGCGCTCACCCGCCTGAACCTGGATGATGACGCGGCGGTCGGCGACATGGCCGAATTGCGCGAACTTCTCGGCGCATGGCGGGAGGCGAAGCGCGGCGCGTGGAAGGCGGCGGTCGGTTGGCTCATTAAGGGCGCGCTCACGCTATTGCTCATCGGCATGGCGGTGCGGTTGGGCCTGACGGAGATGCTGGCCAAAGGAACAATGGCACTATCCGCTTTGCCGGGTACGCCGCTTTGTTCGACGCCCGCGATCGCGGCGGCGATGTGATTGCGAAGGGTGCGTTTGCCGAGTCTCTTGCCAATGGCCGCCGCATCCCGCTCCTCTGGCACCACGACCCCGACGCGCGCATCGGCACGGTCGAATACGCGGCGGAGGACGCGCGCGGCCTGCGCGTGATTGCAAGGGTAGAGGCCGAAGAACCCGCGCGATTGCTGCGCTCTGCCGCGATCACCGGCCTGTCCTTCGGCTACCGCGTCCGCGCGGCGGAGGGCCAACGCCCGCGCCGGTTATTGTGCCTGGACCTCATCGAAATCAGCCTCGTCACCCACCCAATGCAACCCCGCGCACGCGTGCTTTTGATGGGGTGAGTTTCGCTTCCAATCCTCCCCAGCTTGGGGAGGGGGACCGCCCGCAGGGTGGTGGAGGGGTAGCGCGCTGCGTTCTAACCCCTCCGTCAGCCGTTCCGGCTGCCACCTCCCCATACTGGGGAGGATTTTTGTTTCCCCACCCCCAAAACCCTACCCACCCCAAAGAAAGGTCCGTTTATGGATATGAATACCCCCACTCCCGTTACCAGCGCCGCCCCTGACCCGCTCGCCGCTTCCTTTGAGGCCATGCTCAAAGTGGACGCACACGACGCGGCCATCGCCGACCTCTCCGCGCAGGTCGATGGCGTGAAGGCGGAGGTGTCCGACATCAAGACGCGGCTGGACAAAATCGCCACGTCTGCTCGCCCCGCGCTTTCGGTTTCTGGGGCCGTTGATGGCGTGAAGGGCGCGGCGCACGACCCTGCCCGCGCTGCCTTCGTCAACGGATATTTACGCACCGGACGCGACACCGAAATCAAGAGCCTGTCGGGCGCGGCACCAGCGGATGGCGGCTATGCCGTGCCGCGCGAAATTGACGCGATGATTGCGCGGTTGATGGCGAATATCTCCCCGATCCG
>JBGSOJ010000047.1:0-2984 GCA_041739175.1 Sphingomonadaceae bacterium | reverse complement strand
GCTTTGTCCGCTCGGCGATCTCGGTTTCGCGGCTGGTGACAACTTGCTCCTCAGCGGTCACGGCCTTGGCGCGGGCCTCGTCGGCAAGAGCACGCGCTTGGCTTTCCTCACGCGACTTATTTTGGATGGCAATTTGTTGTTCCTGTCGGGCGAGTTCGACTGCCTGCTCCTGCGCGATGCGGGCCTCATCAACGGCGCGATTGGCCTCGATTTGGCGCGAGTCCACTTGTTGCTTGGCCAAAATGCGCGCTTCGTCTGCTTCCCTGTTGCGCGCCGCCTGTTGCTGCGCGACTTCGGCGATTTGTTCAGCGCGACGCACCTCAACTTCGCGCTCTTGCTCCAACCGGGCGAATTCTTCGTCGCGCTTGATCGACAATGATTTTTGCTCCGCCTCCAAATTTTTGGTTTCAATTTGGACGCGGGTATCCTGCTCAATGTCGTTGCGCGCTTTTTTGCGCAGCTCAATCTGCTCGGTCAGCTTGGTCAGGCCTTCGGCATCGAATGCGTTATTGGCGTTAAAATGTTCAATTGAAGTCTGGTCGAGGCCGGTCAGCGAGACGCTTTCCAATTCCAAGCCGTTCATCGCCAGATCGTTGGAGGACACTTGTTGCACCTTTTGCACAAAATCGGCGCGTTGTTCGTGGAGTTGGTTCATTGTCATGCCGGCGGCGACCGAGCGCAACGCATCGACAAATTTGCCCTCCACCAAGTCCTTCAATTGATCAGGGTGCATCGTGCGCAGGCCAAGGGTTTGCGCCGCCATCGCGATGGATTGCGCATCGGGAGCAACGCGGACGTAAAACTCCGCCTTCACATCAATGCGCAACCGGTCAAGCGTGATGAGCGCATCGGCGTTCTTGCGTTCGACCGCCAATCGCACGGTGTTCATGTTCACCGGCATGGTTTCGTGCAATACCGGCAGGATCAGCGCACCGCCGTTAATCACCACGCGCTCGCCGCCAAAGCCGGTGCGGACAAAGCCAATTTCCTTCGTCGCACGCTTATAAAGACGCGTAACCATGATGCCGACCGCCAGCAAAAAGACGATGATTATCGCGGCATATACGGCGACGGTGATTAAGCCTTCCATCCCAAACTCTCCCAAGCGAACAATCTGCGCTTCCAATGGACTATAGAGGCAACAGAATCATGTGTGGCAAAACCCGACTGTATATATATCCCGCTAAGTGGCAATCGAAACTGGTCCCATCGCGACGCATTTTGCGTTGCATTCGATGGCGTTATCGCCCGACCTTACAAGCGCGGCAGATATGTATCACCCCGCGTCACGGCCTTAAACACGCCTTGCTCCCGCCGGACAAGCAGCACTGTTTCGCCGGTACGAAATACCTGACCAACATTGTCGGGCTCAACCATAACATTATGCGCCAGTCCGTGCACGTCGACGACTCTGGCGCGCGCAGGCGATCCTTGCGCCGCTGTGCCGATTTGAATTTCGGCAAAGCGCCCGATCAAATGCTCCAAGGCAACGGCGCTGCTTTCATCTGCGGGCAGAATTGCGGCAATCGGTCTCGCCAACGCGCCGGTTATTGGAAAGGCGACGACGGCCGCAAGCGGGGCTGCGATCCATTCGCTCAACCCGCCGCCGGTTAAAGCTGCAATCAGCTGCTGACCCGATAGCCCAATGAGGCCAAAGACAAGCAACAACAGCATAAACCAAATCAAAAACGGTAGGCGGCCCAGACCCAATAAAGACATGAGGCCATTGTCCACTGCCCCCTCCCCAGCGGAGTCGACATCGCCCTCGCCTTCTAAAATGTCCCCGAGACCCAGAATTTGTAATGCCGCCAGCGCCAGCATCACTGCCAACGCAATGGTAAAGGGCAGATTCCCCTGATCAAACCAGAAATCGAACACGCGACCCTCTTCTATGATGAGGGCGTCAGCTTAGAGCAGTGGTGGTCATAACACCAGTGCGAAGCCGCAATTTACCCAACGTGCGATCCCCTTTTCTAAAGCTCAAATCCGAGCCAGAGATTTACATGCGGGCTTCGATCGTCGCTTGAATCACGGTCGCGGTTGAGCGGCACTGCGCCCTCGACTTCCAGGCTGAGGCCACCGATATCGGCGCGAACGCCTAGGCCGCTTGACAACAAACTACCACCGCCACCACCCGTGCCCAAATTATCGGCATAACCGCCGTCCAGAAACGCATAGGGCTGCAAGCGCTTCATCCAAGCAAAGGGCTTTTTGAATGTGTAATTCAACTCCGCCAAGCCGACAAATCCGTTGTCGCCGGAAATTTCGCTAAAATCAAATCCGCGCGCCGTGAAGGCTCCGCCGATGCTAATTTCCTGTGATGCCAGCAAGGGCCGGTCGGCGAATTGGCCAAAGCCACCGATATGGAGTCCCAAATTGCCGTGCAAACTGCCGCTCCAATTCAGGGCAAGGGTGCCGCGATTGAACACGCCATCGCCGTCAAACCGCGATGCCAACGGATCACCCACCCGAGTCGTTCCCAAAATCCCTGCACCACGCGTCGCATTCACATTGGCGCGCAGACGCCCACCGAACACTTTATGATTGGTCGACACGCCCAGCGAGAATGTGACCTGCGTGTCGGAGCGCAATATCGTCTCCAGCACGCCCTGATCTATCGAAAGAAACGCGGCCTCCGCATTGATCCAAACGCTTCCTTCTTGCGATCGCGATAGGGGGTGGCTGGCATTAAGCGCGACATATCGGCTATCGCCTTCAATATCCGTCAATCCGCTGCTGTAGTTGCCCGGCTGCGTCTTACCAGCAGAGGCCGCAATGCCAAGGCGCGTTCCGTTCCGGCCCAAACCGGTTTCATAACTGGCGTTCAAATAGGCAAATTCCGAAGGATTGGCGGGATTCGATCGTACGCTGATCGTGCCCTGATCACTGTCAGTCAACAACGCACGGAAGTTGTACGAGAGCCGCGTGCGCAAAGGCCCTAAGCGTTCGCTGCCGTAGTTATCGGTTGCGAGACTCACGCTGTT
>JBGSOJ010000017.1:0-2915 GCA_041739175.1 Sphingomonadaceae bacterium | reverse complement strand
TTGCCGATGCGCGCCAATCGCGAACCTATGTGCCTCATCGCGCAGCCGTTGCAGGTAGAACATCGCCGCCGAATTGTGCGGCAGCGTCTTTTCCCGCCCGTCGGGGAAGTGGAAAATCTCCCGCCCCAAATCGCGCTCCGCCCCCTTCGACACGCCGATCAGCGCGACGTCCTCAATGCCCAATTCCTCCAACGCCTCCATGCTGGCCGACACCTGCCCCTTGCCGCCGTCGATGAGCACGAGGTCGGGCCACTCGCCTTTGCTTCGGTCGGGGTCCTCCGCCTGCGCGCGGGCAAAGCGTCGTTCCAGCACTTCGCGCATCATCGCAAAGTCATCGCCCGCCACCGTGTCGGCGCGTTTGATGTTGAATTTGCGGTAAGCGTTCTTGCGGAACCCCTCCGGCCCCGCGACGACCATGCCGCCGATCGCGTTGGTGCCGGAAATGTGGGAGTTATCGTAAATCTCAATCCGGTCGGGCGGCCCGTCGAGTTCGAACACCTCCGCCAAATCGGCGAGCAGTTTCGCTTGGCTGCTACTCTCAGCCAATTTGCGGTCCATCGCCTCCACCGCATTGCGCTCCGCTTGGCGCATCAGTTTCGCCCGCTCCCCGCGTTGCGGGACAGTCACCGTCACCCGCCCCCCTGCCCGTTCGGACAGCAGTTCGGTCAGCAGTTCCGCCTCTTGCAATTCGCGGTCGAGCAGGACGAGCCGCGCCGGCGGCACTTCCTCATAAAATTGCGCGAGAAAAGACAGCATCACCTCATCCGCATCCACATCCTTCACATGCGCGGGGAAGAAGGACCGATGCCCCCAATTCTGCCCCGCGCGGATAAAGAACGCCTGAATACACACCTGCCCGCCCTTCTCCGCCAGCGCGAAGATGTCGGCATCGGAAACGCCGGTCGCATTCACCGCTTGGCTCCCCTGAATAAAGGTCAGCGCTTTCAGCCGGTCGCGGTACAGCGCCGCGCTCTCAAAATCGAGCGCGTCGGCCGCCGCCTCCATCGATGCGCCAAGTTTCTGCTGCACGGCGGTCGATTTGCCCTCCAGGAAATCCTGCGCGTCCTTGACCAGATCGGCATAAGCTGCCTCATCAATCCGCCCCACGCACGGCGCGCTGCACCGCCGGATTTGGTGGAGCAAGCAGGGCCGCGTGCGGTTGTTGTAAAAACTGTCGGTGCAACTGCGCAGCAGGAACATCTTTTGCAGCGCATTGAGCGTCTGCGCCACCGACCCTGCGCTGGCGAAAGGTCCGTAATATTTCCCCTTCGCCCGCCGCGCCCCGCGATGCTTTTGGATGCGCGGGAAGGCGTGGTCCTGCCGGAGCAGGATAAACGGAAAACTCTTATCGTCCCGCAACAAAACGTTATACGGCGGGCGGTAGCGTTTGATGAGTTGCGCCTCCAACAACAACGCCTCCGCCTCGCTGCCCGTCGTCACAATGTCCATGCTGCGCGTTTGCGAAATCATCCGTTGCAGGCGAAGCGCGAGTTTCGTGGGTTGCGTATAATTGGTGACGCGGTTCTTTAAGGAGCGCGCTTTGCCCACATAGAGCACATCGCCGCGCGCATCCATCATGCGATAGACGCCGGGCGATTGCGGCAAGGTTTTCCAAACCCCGCGAATGGCCGCCACCCCCGCCTCCAAATCGGGCCGCTCCGACCCGCGGACGGCATAGGTCGCCGTATCCTCATTAAAGCGGTCGGCGGCGTTCGGCTGATCCGGGCGGCCCGATTTGGGTTCGGCCAAGGGAGGTTTTGACGGTGTTGGCATGGCGTTGTATATAGCGCGCCACCGGAAAAACGCCAGACAGCGAACGCAAGCGCGCGGCGCCGAAATGCAGGCCAAAATAAATCGGCGTTTTTCTCGACAGCGTTGTTGACCCATCACCGGAACGCGGATAAAGGCGTGCATTCTCCGCCGCCGGGCGATTCCGAAACCGGCGCGCAAGGGGCCCTTAGCTCAGTCGGTAGAGCAACTGACTTTTAATCAGTAGGTCGCTGGTTCGAACCCAGCAGGGCTCACCATTATGCTTTGTGCGAGGGTGACGTCTTGTGCGCGTTCCCTATTAGGATACCCAGCCGTCGGCATCCGCGCTTGCGCGATTAACCGCCGATCGCGGCTTTTAGGTCTGGCTCCATCCGGGCCGCCGTTTCGGTAAGCCGCCGGATGTCGTCAAACAGCGCCGCATCGGCCTTTTTGAAATTGAAACAGGTTTTCCCCTGCCGCCTTTTGGCCAGGCTGTCGGGGATGGCGTCGTTCAGCGCGGGCAGGATGTACAGCGGCATGACATGATAGGCGACATAGGATTTCTTCACCGCAATCCACCCGAACCAAGCCGGTTGCCCCGTGCGTGCCTCCAGCCAATTGGTCTTCAGCGTTAGGCCGGTGGGTGTATCCTCGGTCACCACCATGCCCGGCGCGGCGGCGAGCATGATGGCGCGCAGCGATGCAAAAATCTGCGGAAATTCTGCGCTCATCGGCGCTTGCCTCCCATCCGTGTTATGAACTCAACACCGCTCCACCGATGCAAAGAATAGCATTAGGGGCGCAGTGGGTCAAATTTGCGCGCGCGATCAGGCCATGGCCCCCACGTCAAAGGCGACGCTCATCCGCTCCGCCGATGCACCTGGCGCGGCGGCGAAGGGCATCGTGCCGTGCCATAAAGTGCTGGGGAACAGGACAAGCCGCACGGGCTTTGGCGCAATCGTGCGATAGGCGGGCAAGTCCAATTGCAATTCCGGCGGTGCCATGCCCAGCGCCAAATGTCCGGCGGGGGCGGCATTGTCCGGCGGGGTGATGAGGTACAATGCACTGCTGATCCACCCCTTTGGATGGGTGTGCGCGCTGTGGTATCCGGCGCTGTGCAGCAGCACCGACCAGCTGCCGGTGAAGGTCACCGCGCGGGCGATTTC
>JBGSOJ010000012.1:0-7422 GCA_041739175.1 Sphingomonadaceae bacterium | reverse complement strand
CTCCAGCGCCGCTTCTGCGACGCGCGTGCCGTCCATGCGCACACTGGCCCGCACGACCGAGCCACAGCTTTGTGAGCGACGTTCCGCCTCGCCGTCGGGCGCGTCCAATCGCCCCGCAACCGGCAGGCTGCTGGCAAGGCGCAAAATATCGCGCGTGTAAAGCGTGGCTACCGACGTCATATCATGGCCCTAATGCGCCGCGCCAACAAATGCCAGTCTTGCAATCACCGCCCCACGCTTTACGGGGGATAGCGACCACCATTAAAGGATTTTCTTCATGCGCCCATCCGAACGCGCGCCAGACCAAATGCGCGCCATTACCATCGAACCCGGCTACACCAAACATGCCGAGGGGTCATGCCTCATCAGCTTTGGCGACACCCGCGTTTTGTGCACCGCCAGCGTCGAGGAAAAGGTGCCCCCCTTCCTGCGCGGTAAGGGTGAAGGTTGGGTCACCGGCGAATATTCGATGCTCCCCCGCGCCACCCACACCCGCGGCAATCGTGAAGCGGCCAAGGGCAAGCAATCGGGCCGGACACAGGAAATTCAACGCCTTATCGGGCGCTCCTTACGGGCTGTCGTTGATATGAAAAAACTGGGTGAGCGGCAAATCACGCTCGATTGCGACGTTATTCAGGCCGACGGCGGCACCCGCACAGCGTCGATTTCCGGCGCATGGGTCGCGCTGCGCTTCGCCATCGACAAATTGATGGCCGAGGGCAAATTGACCGAAGACCCCATGTTGGGCCGCGTCGCCGCCGTGTCGTGCGGCATTTACAAGGGCACACCGGTGCTCGACCTTGATTATGTCGAGGATAGCGCCGCCGACGCCGACGCCAATTTCGTCCTGATCGAGGGCGGCCAAATCGCCGAAGTACAAGCCACCGCCGAGGGCGCGACGTATGATGAGGAAGCGTTGCTCCGTCTGCTCCGCCTCGCCCGCATGGGTTGCGACGAAATATTCTCGGCGCAGGCGAAGGCGACGGGGCGGTAAGTGACGCGCAAATTGACTCCCGGCCGCATGGTGCTGGCCACGCATAACGCGGGCAAAGTGCGGGAAATCGCGGCGCTTCTCGGCCCTTATGGGATGGACTTGGTGTCGGCAGGCGAGCTTGGCCTGCCGGAGCCAGAGGAGACGGGGACGACCTTTGCCGAAAACGCTGTGTTGAAAGCGCGCGCGGCGGCGGAGGCTTCGGGCCTGCCCGCGATTGCCGACGACAGCGGGCTGTGCGTTACCGCTTTGGGCGGACAGCCGGGCGTGTACACCGCCGATTGGGCCGCTGTGCAGGGGTTTGAGGGCAACGCCGCCCATCCCGCTGGTACCCGTGATTGGTATATGGCGATGGGCAAAGTGGAGGGGCGGCTGGCCGAACTCGGGTCGGATGCGGACCGCAGCGGTTATTTTATCTGCACATTGGCGGTCGTATGGCCGGACGGCGATGAGGCGGTGTTCGAGGGGCGCGTGCACGGCGCGCTGACTTGGCCACCGCGCGGGACATTGGGCTTTGGCTATGATCCCGTGTTCGTGGCACAGGGATATGACCGCACTTTTGCGGAAATCGACCCCGCCGAAAAGCACGCGATCAGCCACCGCGCCGATGCATTTGCGAAGTTAGTCGCGGCGTTATTCTAACGCCAACGCCGCCTGCGCGACCGGCGCATAGCTCATCCGGTGCAAAGGTGTGGGGCCAAACCGGCGTAAGGCCTCGCGGTGCTCCGCCGTTGGGTAACCCATATTGCGGTCCCAACCAAACGCCGGATAATCCTTTGCCGCCGCCTTCATCACGCGGTCGCGGTGCTCCTTGGCGAGGATCGACGCCGCGCTGATGCACGGGTGGATGGCATCGCCGCCCACCACGGCCCGCGCGGGATAATCCCATTTCGGCAAGCGATTGCCATCGACCAGAACCTCGACGGGTGCGCCAACTTGCGCGGCGAGAGCATCCACCGCACGGGCCATACCCGCCATGGTCGCGTTCAAGATGTTTAGGCGATCAATCTCTTCCGGCTGAACCTCCACCACTGCATAGGAGCAGCGCGCTATGATTGCCGCCTCCAACGCGGCGCGGCGTTTGGCCGACAATTTCTTGCTATCGTCCAGCCCGTCAATCCCGCCCTCACACAATAACACGGCGGCGCACACCACGGGGCCGGCGAGCGGCCCGCGTCCGGCCTCATCGACGCCGAAGATCATGGCCTTAAGCCTCCACCCGCCACGGTGGAAAGCGGCGGTATTCGACCGCTTGGTATAGGCGCAAAGTGTTGCCGGCAGGATCAGTCAAACGTGCCTCGCGCCAACCCCAATCTTCATCGCGAGGCATTTGGTCAAAGCGTATGCCTTTGCGCGACAGATACGCCGCCCACGCGTCGAGTGCACCGCTTTCTAGGTAGGTGACGCCTGCGCCAGCCGCCCCTTCATCGACATGGATTGAGAGCGTTACTCCATTCGCGGCCTCAAAACGGGCGTAACCATTCGATGGGCTGTCCACGATTTGCGTGAGGCCAAGCAGGCGATAGAACGCAACGCTGCGCTCATACTCGCGCGCGGGCAATGTGATTTGGTTGAGCGCGGGACCGGTGAACAGGCCGTCGTTGCGTACCATTTGGTGACCCATCGGGCCGTGACCGCCGCCGAATCCCGGCGCATTCAACAGCGCCAATCGCACAAAATCGCGCGCGCGCGCGACGGCGGGTTCTAGCGGCAATCCCTCCCCCAATCCGCACGCAATCGCGCTGGCCAAGGTGCAGCCGGTGCCGTGGGTGTGGGGGGTTTCGATGGCGGGGGCCGTCATTTCAATGACGTCCGCGCCCGGTTGGTAGAGCCGATCGATCAGCATCGTCTCACCTGAATGCCCGCCCTTTTCCAATAGCGCGCAGCCATGGGAGAGCACAGCCTCAACCCCGCCCAAGGCGGCGAGTTCGGGCAGGTTCGGCGTGGTCACGGTGGCGATCTGCATCAGCTTTTCAAACGCCGCGATGGTGGCGGCATCGGCCAGCACCGAACCGCTGGTCGCCACCATCACGGGGTCAAAGACGATCGGAACCGATAGCGCCGCCAACCGCGCCGCCACAGCATTCGCCGTCGCCGCGCTGCCGATCATGCCGATTTTGACCGCATCGACGCCAAGGTCGGACAGCACCGATTCCATCTGCGCCAGCACCATATCGGTGGGGATGGGGTGAACACCTTGAACCCCCAATGTGTTCTGCGCGGTAATCGCGGTCACCGCCGTCATCGCATAGCCGCCCAGGATACAGACGGTCTTTATATCCGCCTGAATCCCCGCGCCGCCGCCGCTGTCCGATCCAGCAATGATGAGGATACGCGCCGGTTTCATGGCTTATTCTTACGTTCGGTTGACGCCGGATGTTTCGCCAAGGCCGACCCGCGCCGCGTTGGCCGGTCGAGCAATTCGCCGCCGCAATTGGGGCACAGCTCATCCAAAACGTCCGCGCATTCGGCGCAAAATGTGCACTCAAAGGAACAGATAAATGCGCCGCCATTATCGGCGGGCAAGTCCGCGCCGCATCGTTCGCAGTCGGGTTTCATGGTGAGCATTATGCCGCCGCCAATTCCACGGCATCGCAAATGCGGTCCACCACGCGCTCAACTTGCTGACCGTCGTCACCCTCAGCCATGACGCGGATAACGGGCTCTGTCCCTGATGGACGAATGACGAGGCGGCCTTTGCCATTAAGCTCAGCTTCCGCCTCGGCAATCACCGCCTGCACTGCGGCGTTATCCAAAGGCTTCCCGCCAGAGAAGCGCACATTTTTCAACAATTGCGGCACGGGTTCAAACATGTTCAGCAACTCGCTCGCCGGTTTGCCGGTCTCAACCAGCGCAGCAATCACTTGCAACGCAGCAATCGTGCCGTCACCAGTGGTGGCATGATCAAGCATAATCATGTGCCCCGATTGCTCCCCGCCGACATTCAGATGCTTGGCGCGCATCATTTCCAGCACATAGCGGTCGCCGACTTTGGCCCGATAGAGCGCCAATTTCTGACTCTCCATGTAGCGCTCAAGGCCCAGATTGCTCATCACGGTCGCGCAAATCCCGTCCCCGCGAAGCAAGCCGTTGCGGCTCATCTGTGTCGCGATCAGCGCCATAATCTGGTCACCGTCAACCACTTTGCCTTTCTCATCAACAACGATCAGCCGGTCGGCATCACCGTCCAGCGCAATGCCAATGTCCGCGCCCGTGGCAAGCACCAATTCCTGCAACGCCTGCGGATGAGTCGAGCCACACGCATCGTTGATGTTGCGACCATCAGGGGTAACGCCGATTGTGGACACCTTGGCGCCCAATTCCCAAATCGCCTGAGGAGCCACTTTATAAGCCGCGCCATGGGCACAATCGAGTGCGATGTGGAGGCCGTCGAGGCGGATATGCTCTGGCAACGACGCCTTCACGGCAAAGTTATACCGGCCAATCGCGTCCTCAATCCGCCGCGCGCGGCCTATGTCGTTTGACTCCGCCAAGGGGATATCGGATTGCAAAAGGCCTTCGATGGCCAATTCGTCCGCATCAGACAATTTGAAGCCATCCGGCCCGAACAGCTTAATCCCGTTATCCTCAAACGGATTGTGGCTGGCGGAGATCATCACACCCAAATCTGCGCGCATCGACCGCGTGAGCAGCGCAACGGCGGGCGTCGGGATGGGGCCGAACTGCACCACATTCATGCCGACGCTGGTAAAGCCCGCGACAAGTGCGTTTTCCATCATATAACCGGAAAGCCGGGTATCCTTGCCGATTACCACGCGGTGCTTATGCGTCCCGCGCAAAAAATGCGCGCCCGCCGCCTGACCAACCTTCATCGCGATTTCCGGAGTCATCGGGCTGATGTTAGTGCGGCCTCTGATGCCGTCGGTGCCAAAAAATTTACGCATGGACTGAAAACCTCCCTGGAAAAAACGCAAAACCCCAAGCGACCCCTTTTTCTGCCCCATAGGCGAACGGCGGGGGCCATGCAAATTGGCTTTTCCCTTTGCCCCATTTTCGTGCAAGGTTTGCCTCATCAAAACAAGGAACGGGCGGGATATGAATAAGCAGGCGTTGATTGTATTGGCTGCGTTAATCGGCGGATTGCTGCTGGGCCCATTGGCGGAGCAAATATTGCCCGGCACGGCATTGTGGGCGGGCGTTGTTGGCGAATTGTGGCTGAATGGCCTGACCATGACGATCATCCCGCTGATCATCGCGCTGCTGATCACCGGTATCGTAAAAGCGGCGGCGATGGCGCGCGCGGGTCGGACGACATTGCGCGCGTTGCTGATCATGCTGGCGTTGTTATGGATTAGCGCGGCGGCGGCGGCGTTCATCACCCCTACATTGCTGGCGGCCTTTCCCATACCCGCGCAATCGGCGGCCGCATTTCGTGCGGCCATGGCGGCGCAGGCAGACATAGGCGACGTCCCCGCCTTTGCCGAGTTTGTCCGCGCGCTAGTCCCCGCCAATCCTGTCGCGGCGGCGGCGGAGTTTGCGATTCTGCCCCTGATCATTTTCACGCTTGCCTTTGCCTTCGCCGTCACGCGGATGGAGCCAAAGAAGGCCGCGCCTTTGACGCAATTCTTTGCGGCTCTGGGGGAAGCAATGCTCATCCTGATTGGCTGGGTATTGGCATTGGCTCCGTTGGGCGTATTCGCGCTGGCATTGGTGGTGGGGGCAAAAGCGGGAGGCACTGTTTTTGGCATGTTGGCGCATTATGTGTTAATCGTGTGCGCCATTGGCGGCTTGTTCTGGCTGGTCAGCTTTGCCCTTGCCATGATTGGTGCGCGCGTGGGCCCTGTAACCTTTTTGCGCGCCAGCCTGCCGGCACAGGCCGTTGCGATTTCCACGCAAAGTTCGCTGGCGTCCCTGCCCGCTATGCTAACCGGCGTTCGCGCGTTGGGCGTGGGAGAGCGGACCGCCGATATCGTGCTGCCCATTGCCGTTGCGCTGTTCCGTGTAACAGGCCCGTGCATGAACCTAGCGGTGGCAATTTATGTTGCGGGCATCATGGGAATTGAGTTGACCGCTGGCGCACTTGCCGCCGGTGTCGTCGTTGCCGCAATCACCACATTAGGGGCCGTAAGCCTGCCCGGCGCGGTCAGCTTTATCAGCTCAATTGCGCCGATTGCCGTCGCTATGGGCGTTCCCATTGAGCCCTTAGCGTTGCTGGTGGCGATTGAGGCATTCCCCGACATCGTCCGCACATTGACCAACGTTACCATGGACATGGCGGTCACAGGCACGATTGCGCGCGTTGAGGGCGATTGGGAGGAAACGGACAATACCGTCGCTTCACCCCAGCCCTAGCCGGTCAAAAATACAGGAAAATCCCGGCTGCAGGACCGCCGGCGAGCGGATGGACATAGGTCGCAATCAACCAAAATACTGTCCCAAGAAGCAAGAATTTGGTGCCGGGGCTTACCAGACCCTTGCCAAACGGCACAAAGCTGGTCGCCTTTTGCCAATGGGTCCAGTCGGCGCCAAGCTGGCGTTGCTTCTTCTTGTCCTGCCCAGCCGCACCGGCGAGCGCCATGAACAGTATCGCGCCGCATAGCACCATGACCTCCGCGCGCGGCGCGATCATCACGTGCACAACGGACCACAACGCGAAACCCCACATCATTGGGTGCCGCGTAATACGGAACACGCCGTGCGGTTGACGCGCCGCCATTTGCTGCGCACCGGGTTGTGGCAAAGCGGGATTGCCGACAAAGCTGCCCACAAAAAGCACACTCCCAACCCACATCAAAACCGTCGCCGCCCACCAAATGACAGGGCCAACCGCCCAATAACTGGCCCCCGGCGCGATTTGCTGATACGCCTGAATGGCGAAATAAAATGGCAGTAGGGAGAGAACCGAATAAACCGCTTGAAACCCCTTCTCCCCCAATTTGCTAACCATCGGCGCGCGCAAGGGGTGCGACATTGCGAAATGTTGCAGCAGAAATAGGGCAAGAAACAGGATGAGTTGATTGAACGGCGTCATGACATGGCTCCCTTAGTGTGGCTTTACCCTGCCACTATGGCCAACCCATGACAAGGCAGCGCTCGTGGCCGGAAAGGTCATGCACCACGCGGACCGACAAACCGCTTGTCCGCGCGATAGCCGTCACGCTTTCGGCTTGATCATAGCCGATTTCGAATAGCGCGACGCCGCCTTCGGCCAAGAGCAAAGGCAGTTTGGGGATAAGATGGCGGTATTCGATAAGGCCATCTGCGCCGGCGAACAACGCGCTGGCCGGTTCAAAGGCGCGCACATCGGCGGCCAGATCTGGGCTATTTTCGGCCACATAGGGCGGGTTGCACAGAATGAGGTCAAAGGGCGGGGCCATTGCCTCCACCCACCCGTCCGCATACCAATCGGCATGGCGCACCTCCGCCCGCCCGCCAAGGCCAAGCGCGGCGGCGTTCTGCATCGCGACCTG
>JBGSOJ010000362.1:0-6620 GCA_041739175.1 Sphingomonadaceae bacterium | reverse complement strand
GCCGACCGGCTGCGCCTCGCGATGCGTGCGCTGCACCCCGAAATCCGCAGCATCCGCATTGTCGCGCGCGAAACGAGCCGCGTGGAAATGTTGCGCCGTGGGGAGCCGGCCACGGCCCCGTCCGCTGCGGTGCGCCCCAATGATTCGTTCGGCAACGCACCGATGAGCATGGCGGCAGCCGTTGGCGCAGGCGAGCATGGCTCCACGCCATTGGACCCGCGCATGACCTTCGCCAATTTCGTGCGCGGCGGCAGCAATATCCTTGCGGTCAGCGCGGCCGAACGGATGGCGGCGGTCGAATCGCCTTTGTTCAGCCCGCTCTATTTCCAGGCGGCAACGGGACAGGGCAAGACGCACTTGATGCACGCCATTGGCCACGCCTATCGCGCCCAAAACCCCGGCGCGCGCGTGCTCTATATGTCGGCGGAACGCTTCATGGTCGATTTCGTGCAATCGATGCGCGGCAAGCAGATGATGGAGTTCAAAACGCGGCTGCGCGATGCCGATATGCTGATGATTGACGACATCCAGTTCATCGTCGGCAAGGCAAGCACGCAGGAGGAGTTTTTGCACACCATTGATGCTTTGTCCTCCACCGGCAAACGCCTTGTGGTTGCCGCCGACCGCGCGCCGCAAGCGCTTGATGGCGTCGATCAGCGCATCCTGTCGCGGCTGTCCCAAGGTTTGGTGGCCGATATGCAGCCCGCCGATTTGGAACTGCGCCGTTCGATCCTTGATCAACGTCTTGCGCAAATGCCGCAGGCCGCGGTGAGCGAAGATGTCGTCGAATTTCTGGCGCGCACGATCAGCCGCAATGTCCGCGAACTGGAGGGCGGCCTCAACAAATTGCTCGCTTATGCGCAATTGACCGGAAAGCCCGTGTCGCGGCAATTGGCCGAGGAACAGCTTTCGGACATATTGAGCGCCTGCCGCCGCCGGATTACCATCGACGAAATTCAGCGCGCGGTGTGCGAATATTACCGCATCGACCGCGCCGAAATGTCAAGCAAGCGCCGCGCCCGCGCCGTCGTCCGCCCGCGCCAAGTCGCCATGTATCTGGCGAAAGTGATGACCCCGCGCAGCTACCCCGAAATCGGCCGCAAATTCGGCGGGCGCGACCATTCGACTGTCATCCACGCCGTCCGGCTGGTCGAGGGCCTGCGCGCGCAGGATGATGAGATGGACAATGATGTCCGCTCCCTTCTGCGGCAGTTGGAGGCATAGGCCATGTCAATCTCCCCGTTATGGGGCGGTTTAATGGCATCAAAAAGGGCGGCCTTCCATCGGGAAAGCCGCCCTTACTGTTGCGGGGGAAAGGGGTGGCCCCGCAAGGGTAACTGTCTATTCGCGTTCCGGCGCGACCGTAATCTTTACCGTCTCACCATTGTTGCCCGGGAAATCGGTGAACATCGCGGTCACCAGATTGGGCACGATTTTGGGCAGGGATTTGGTGGTCGAGCGCGCCATTGCTTTGCCCTCAAATAACCGCGTTCCGTCGGCGCGTCGGTCAACGCGGACATCCAATTGCGTGGTGTAGATTGTGATCGCCTCAACGCGGTTCGGGCCAAACAGCCACGGGTCGTTCCAGCCAAAGCTATACAGGCCGCGCCGGTGCCGCCCGTAATAGCCAAAGGGCCGCCCAAAGCCGCCATAGCCGCCGCCAAAATAGAAGGGGTCATAATCGCGGAAGAATTTCTGCTCCCCCTTGTCAATTGCATAGGCCATGTTGACGACCAAATCGGCGCTTGCTGGATCGGCGGCTTGCACGAACCCTTCGGCGACCATTTCGGCGGCAAGCAGATTGGCGTATTGGCCAAATTCAATCCCACCGACCAGCTTGGGATCATCGCTGGTGATGGCAAAACTCTGCCCCTGAACGGGCGCGGATAAAGCGTTGAACCGCGATACCTCCGCCTTAAACCCGGGTGCAGCGCAAGCGGTCAGGCTGGCAAGCACCACAAGCGGCGCGGTGGCTTTTAGGAGGCGAGTGGTAATGGTCATGGGTGCGGCCTTTCGTTGTAAGGGGCAAACGCATGGCTATGATGCAATGTTCCATGGCCGGTTCGCCCGCCTTATCGCTGAAATGTGCCCCATCGTCGCTGAACGGAAGTTGAACGGGGGCAAGAAGATCCTCCCCCAATGGGGGAGGGGGACCGCCCGTAGGGGGGTGGCGGGGCAGCAGCGGCAGACTTTGCCCCTCCGTCAGCCGTTCCGGCTGCCACCTCCCCATGAATGGGGAGGATATCGAACGGTCAATCCCTGAGCAAACCCAACGCCGCATAGGCTGCATCGACCGTGGGTTGGGCCGTCGCCCGCGCTTTGGCCGCGCCTTTCGACAGGATGGCGTCCAGCGTGGTCGTGTCCGCCTTCAACCGCACAAATTCATCACGAATCGGGCGCAGCGTTTCGACCAACAATTCCGCCAAAGCAGGCTTAAACGCGCCGAACCCTTGGCCCGCGAATTGCGTGAGCACATCCTGCGGCGTCCGATCGGCGGTCGCGGCGTAGATATTGATAAGGTTGCGCGCCTCCGCCCGCCCCTCCAATTCGTCCAGCGTTTCGGGCAGCAATTCGGCGTCCGATTTCGCCTTCTTCACTTTGCCCGCCACGGTGTCGGGATCATCGGCGAGGTTGATGCGGCTCATATCCGACGGATCCGATTTGCTCATCTTCGCCGCGCCATCGCGAAGCGACATCACCCGCGCCGCTGGTCCGCCGATGAAGGGTTCGGGCAGGGTAAACACCTCGGCATAATCGGTGTTGAATTTGGTGGCAATGTCGCGGGCGAGTTCCAGATGCTGTTTCTGATCCTCCCCCACCGGCACATGCGTCGCCTGATAAATCAGCACATCGGCCGCTTGCAACACGGGATAGGCGAACAGGCCGACGCTGGCCCCTTCGCGGTTTTTGCCCGATTTTTCCTTAAACTGCGTCATCCGGTTGAGCCAGCCAATGCGCGCGGTGCAGAACAGCATCCACGCGAGTTCCGCATGGCCGGGCACGCGGGCCTGATTGAACAATACGCTGCGGTCGGTATCAATGCCGCACGCGACCAGCGCCGCCGCCATTTCCCGCGTGTTGGCGGAAAGCGCGGCGGGGTCATTGTGCACCGTGATGGCGTGCAAATCGGCGAGGAAATAGTAACACTCGCCCTCTTCCTGCATGGCCACCCATTGCTTAATCGCGCCGAGATAATTGCCGAGGTGCAAATTGCCGGTGGGTTGAATGCCGGAAAGGACGCGCATGTTAGTATCTTTCAAAATCAGGATTTCGACGGCGTAAGCATGGCCGTTTACGGCTGTTTGCTTCTCTTAAGCATGGCCAGCTTGCTGCGGTCAATGGCGCCGGTCAAATAGGCAAGGCCGAAATAGACCACCGCGCCCGCGCCGCAAAGGGCGGCGATGCTGCCCACCCGCGCCAGTGCCCCCGCGCCATAATAGGCGTCACCATAAGGGCTAAGCCACCATATCGTCGCGCCCATCGCGGCGGCGGACAGGATGATGCGCGAAATGCGGCCCCACAGGTCGCTTTCGACTTGGAAATGTCCGCGCCGGTGGAGGATGACATACAACATCGCGCAATTCGCCCATGCCGCTATCGCGCCCGCCAGCGCAAGGCCCGCAACGCCAAGGATGGGGATGAGGGTGATGTTGCCCACCACGTTAATCCCTAACGACGCGAGCGCCGTGTACACCGGCGTCTTGGTATCGCGCCGCGCAAAGAACCCGGGAGTGAGCACTTTAATCAGCACATAAGCGGGCAGGCCCAATACCAGCATTGCGGTGACTCCGGCCGTCGCGGTGCTGTCGGCGGCGGTAAAGCGCCCGCCCTCAAAAAACGCGCTGACCAATGGCTCGGCGGCAAAGAATAAGCCCACGGCAGCGGGAATGGTGAGCAGCAAGCCCAATTCTATTGCGTTGCTTTGTACCTTCTGCGCGCCGCCCTTATCGTCCGACGCGATAAAGCGGGAGAGGGCGGGCAATATCGCGGTGCCTAGAGCAATGCCGATAATGCCGAGGGGCAGTTGGTTCAATCGGTCGGCAAATGCGAGTTGGCTGAACGATCCCTCTGCCATACGGCCCAGAAAAAATATGTCCAAAAACCGGCTCACCTGATAAATCCCCGCGCCGAATACGGCAGGCAGGATGAGGAAGCCCAATTGGCGCACATCGGGCGTAAATTTGGGGCGATGAATGCTGAACCGAAAGCCGGAACGCCGCGCATGGTAATAGATCCAGCCCAGCTGGAACACGCCCGCAACCGACACCGAATAGGCAACATAATAGGCGGCGTTTTCCGCGCTCGCCCCGCCATCGACAAGCAACGCGAGCAGCAAGGCGGCGATGATGCAGATGTTGAGCAACACCGGCGCAAAGGCGGCGGCGGCGAATTTGCTTAAGCTGTTCAAAATCGCCGCGAACAATGTGGCAAGGCTGATGAGCGCCAGATAGGGAAAGGCGATGCGGGCAAGCGCAATCGAAAAATCGCTGGTCCGCCCGCCTTTTCCGAAATCGTCAATAACCCAGATCAGCCCTGGCATGGCCACCATCATTATGGCGGTAAACACGATCAACACGGGGACGAATACCGACAGGACATCGACCGCGAATTGTTGCGCCTTTGTCCGGCTACCCGACTCATCCTCGCGCATTTTGGCGTTGAACAGGGGCACAAAGGCGGCGGAAAACGCGCCTTCCGCGAACAAGCGGCGGAAGATATTGGGCAATTGAAACGCCAATTGCCACGCATCGCCGACCGCGCCTGCGCCCAAAATCCGGCTGAGCAGCATATCGCGGGCAAAGCCGAATATCCGGCTTAACAAAGTCATGCCGCCGATAATGCCGGTGGATTTTAACAGGTTCATTGCCGAACCCTTATTTTATGTGCTTACGCCTCGCCAGCGGGTTGCGTTTCGGTCAATTCGGTCGCTGCTGCGCGCTGTTGAATGTAAAGCGCGTGGAAATCGATCGGATCAAGCATCAACGGCGGATACCCGGCGTCGCGCACGGCATCGGCCAAAATGCGGCGAGCAAACGGGAAGATAATGCGCGGACCTTCTGCAAACAGGAATTGGTGCGCAGCATCTTCAGGCAAATTGCGAATGCCGAACAGCCCGCAATAGGCAAGTTCGACGGCAAAGGCGACGCCCTCATCGGTGCGCGCGGCAACGACGAGTTTCAACTCAACCTCATGCACTTCCTCACTCATCGGGCGGCTGCCGATGTTGACTTGCACGTCGATTTCGGGTTGCTGCGTCCAGTTATAGCTGTCCGGCGAATTGGGGTTCTCAACCGACAAGTCCTTGATATACTGCGAAATCAAGCCAGCGGTTGGGGTGGTGTCGGCGCCATTGGCAAGCGGCTCGTTTGCGGCATCGTTGAGGGCTTCGTCGGCCATAATCTAAGTCCTTTGGTATAAGCGAAAAATATTTGCCGCCGCCCTAGCAGGGCAAACGGGGCCATGCAATCGGCCAATTGCGACCCAAATGGGCCATGCTGCGCCAAAACTCCGCCGACATGCAAAAAACACACTTACTGTGGGTTTGAAAACAGGCGCAAATAGGCTTATGTAAAGGATTGACCGAACTCCCGGCAGGCGGCGTGCGCGGGCTTAGTGGAGTATGGATTGTGGAGTTTATGATTATCCTGTTGGCGTTGGTCGCGGCGTTTTTGGGCCTGCGCCTGTATTCCTTACTGGGCAAACGCACGGGTGCGGAGCAGGATCAATTCGTCCGCCCGCTGGAAAAAAGCAGCGTGCCGCCGCCGCCGCGCGCTGCGGAACCCACCGCCGACATGCTGCCCAAAGCGCCCGAAACGCCAAGCCGGATCGACACCCGCGCCGAGTCGGGTCTGCGTGCGATTGCCTCCGCCGACCGCAGTTTTGATGTGGCCTCGTTTCTGGGCGGCGCGCAATCGGCCTATCAAATGGTGCTTGAGGCATATTGGACGGGCGACAAAGAAACCCTGGCCGATTTAACCGACGATGCGATCTACGCCAGCTTCGCCGAGGCAGTGGACGCGCGCGAAGCCAAGGGCGAAACGCTTCAGAATCGACTCGTCCGTATAGAGGAAGCTAAAATCGTTGGCGCAGAACTCGACGGAACTGAGGCACAAATAACGGTGCGTCTGGTCGCCGATGTCGCAACCTTGGTGCGCAATGCTGAGGGTGATGTGATTGGCGGGTCGATGACCGACGCCGAGGAAACGATCGACACTTGGACGTTTGCGCGGGATGTGAAGAGCCAGGATCCCAACTGGCGCTTGATCGACACCGATGCAGGTTGAGAACGCGGGCTTTCTGACAGTATAGGGGGCGGATATGCTGACGAACGCGCGGGTCTCGGCGGGCGGACATAAGCGCGCCGCGATGGGGCATTCCGGCATATTGGCGCGCGGGGCATCGTTAATATGCGCGGTCGCGCTGTCCGCGTGTACCGTTATTCCTAATGGTGAGGTTGCGGGGCCGCAGTCGCCACCGCCCTATGTCTCGCCCATTCCCGCGCCGTCGCAGCCTGCGCCCAACACGCAACCGACCCCCCAACCTACCCCCCAACCTACCCCCCAACCCACGCCAATGCCGGGGATGACTGCGTTTACCGTGGGCGTGGCCAGCATTGCCGC
>JBGSOJ010000359.1:0-3564 GCA_041739175.1 Sphingomonadaceae bacterium | reverse complement strand
CCGTGCGCGTCATCGGTGCGGAAATCCAGCGCGACATAGCGCGCCTGCGTCCGCGCCAGCAACCGGCGCAGAAATCCGTCCCATAAGGGTGTCTCAAACAGGCCCGCGTGCAACGCCTGTATCATGCCGTCATCGTCCCATTGCATCGGCGCACTATATCCTCCCATTTGGGAGGTTCAAGGGATTTCCGCCTGTGGCATTGGGCCGACAGTATTGACGCAAGGAAAGGCCCGCCAATGACGCGCACATTGACTCACTTGGAACGGTTGGAGGCGGAAGCCATCCACATCATGCGCGAGGTGGTGTCGGAGGCCGAGCGCCCCGTGATGCTCTATTCGGTGGGCAAGGACAGCGCCGTGATGCTGCATCTGGCGCGCAAGGCGTTCTACCCCTCGCCGCCGCCGTTCCCGTTATTGCATGTCGATACGACCTGGAAATTTCAGGAAATGTACAAATTGCGCGATCGCATGGCCGAGGAATCGGGCATGGAGTTATTGGTCTACCAAAACGAAGAAGCCAAAGCGCGCGGCATCAACCCATTTGACCACGGCCCTTTGCACACCGATATGTGGAAGACCGAAGGGCTGAAAATGGCGCTCGACCATTATGGGTTCGATGCGGCCTTCGGTGGCGCGCGCCGCGATGAGGAAAAAAGCCGTGCGAAAGAGCGAATCTTTTCCTTCCGCACCGCGTCGCATGGCTGGGACCCGAAAAGCCAGCGGCCCGAATTGTGGAACCTTTACAACGCGCGCAAGGCGAAGGGGGAAAGCATCCGCATTTTCCCGATCTCGAATTGGACCGAATTGGACATCTGGCAATATATCCATTTGAACGATATTCCCATCGTCCCGCTCTATTTCAGCGCCAAGCGCCCGACCTACATCCACGACGGTCAATTGTTCATGGCCGACGATTTGGAGCGGTTGGAAAAGGTCATGGGCACCTTGCCCGAAATCACCGAACGCTCGATCCGGTTCCGCACCCTTGGCTGCTTTCCATTGACTGGCGCAGTGGAGAGCGACGCGAAAACCTTGCCCGAAGTCATTCAGGAAATGCTGCTCACCACCACCAGCGAGCGGCAGGGCCGCGTAATCGATAAAGATGGCGGCGACGCCAGCATGGAAAAGAAAAAGCAGGAGGGCTATTTCTGATGACTGGCCAAACACAAGACGACGCAATCTATCAAACCGACGCGCTGATTGCGGAGGACATCGACGCCTATTTGGAGACGCATCAGCACAAAAGCCTGCTGCGGTTCATCACCTGCGGGTCGGTGGACGACGGCAAATCGACGCTGATTGGCCGTTTGCTCTATGATTCCAAAATGATCTTTGAGGATCAGTTGGAGGCGTTGACCGCCGATTCCAAAAAATCGGGGACGCAGGGCGAAGAGATTGATTTCGCCCTCCTCGTCGATGGCCTTGCCGCCGAACGCGAGCAGGGGATTACGATTGACGTCGCCTACCGGTTCTTTTCGACCGAGAAGCGGAAATTCATTGTCGCCGATTGTCCGGGGCATGAGCAATACACGCGCAACATGGTCACCGGCGCATCGACCGCTGACCTCGCCGTCATCCTGATCGACGCGCGCAAAGGCGTGCTCGTGCAAACGCGGCGGCATAGTTATCTGTGCAACCTCATTGGCATTAAGAATATCGTGCTGGCCGTCAACAAGATGGACTTGGTCGATTACAGCCAGGAAGTGTTCGACGCGATTGTCGCCGACTACGCGGCCTTTGCCGCCGATATCGGGATTAAGAGCTTCACCGCAATGCCGATTTCGGGGTTCAAGGGTGATAATATCACCGCCAACAGCGCGAATACGCCATGGTATGCGGGCACGCCGCTGATGGCGCATTTGGAGACGGTCGAACTCGACAACACATCGGATCAGGCCAAGCCCTTCCGGATGCCGGTGCAGTGGGTGAACCGCCCCAACCTCGATTTCCGGGGCTTCTCCGGCCTGATTTCGACCGGCAGCGTCAAGCCCGGCGACGCGGTGCGCGTGTTGCCATCGGGCAAGACCTCTACCGTCAGCAAAATCGTGACGATGCCTGTGGCCGGTTCGGCAAGCGAAGCCGGTGGTGACGGCGAACTCGAAGAAGCGGTGGCGGGCCAATCGGTTACCATCTGCTTTGCCGATGAGATTGACTGCTCGCGCGGCAATGTCATCGCCGCCGCCGATACGCCGCCAGAGGCATCGGACCAGTTTGAGGCCACCATTGTCTGGATGGACGACGACCCATTGCATGTCGGGCGCGCCTATTGGTTGAAACTGGGGACGCAAATGGTGTCCGTCACCGTGCAGGCACCCAAATACACCGTCAATGTCAACGACCCGGCGGGCGTCGGATCGCACATGGCGGCCAAGACATTGGACCTTAACGCGATTGGTGTTGCCGAAATCGCCACCGATAAACCATTGGTGTTTGAGGCCTATAACGACAGCCGGACCTTGGGCGGGTTTATCCTGATCGATAAAATCACCAACCGCACCGTGGGCGCAGGGATGCTGCATTTCAGCCTCCGCCGCGCGCAAAATGTGCATTGGCAGGCGCTGGACATCAGCCGTGAGGCGCACGCCGCGATGAAAAACCAAACGCCCAAAGTGCTGTGGTTCACCGGCCTGTCCGGTTCGGGCAAATCGACCATTGCCAATATGGTGGAGAAAAAACTGCACCGGATGAACCGGCATACGTTCCTTCTGGATGGCGACAATGTGCGCCATGGCCTGAACAAGGACTTAGGCTTTACCGAGGCGGACCGGATTGAGAACATCCGCCGCGTCGGCGAAGTCGCGAAGTTGAGGACCGATGCGGGCCTTATCGTCCTCACCGCGTTCATCTCGCCCTTCCGCGCCGAACGCGACATGGTGCGCGGGATGATGGCAGATGCGGAATTTGTCGAAATCTTCGTCGATACCCCGCTGGAGGTGGCCGAAAGCCGCGATGTGAAGGGGCTTTACAAAAAGGCACGCGCGGGCAATTTGAAAAACTTCACCGGCATCGACAGCCCGTATGAAGCGCCGTTGCAACCCGACATCCGCATCGACACGACCGCCATGACGCCGGAGGATGCCGCGACCCTGATCGTGGATACCATCTTGGGCGACGCATAATGATCGTCGATCGCATCCTGATCGGCAATGAATCGCACAAGCGGTCGGTGCTCAAGGCGATAAGCTGGCGCACCTTGGGCAGCATTGATACCTTTCTGCTTAGCTGGCTGTTCACCAGCAACGCGAAAGCGGCGGGTGCCATTGCCCTGACCGAGGTGCTGACCAAAGTCGTGCTCTATTATTTCCACGAACGCGCGTGGAGCGCGGCATCGTGGGGCCTTGCCAAACCACCCGTTGCCGACGCCGCGCCGACGACCGATATTTAAGGAATTGCCGCCCATGACCATCATCCACGACGACGCCGCCCTTGCCGCGCATTTGGCGCAACACGCTGGCAAACTCCTGTGTCAGGTTCGCGATGCGGGCGTATTCGATGGCAAAGCGCTGGGCAAAGCGGGTGATGCGACCGCCAACCAGTTCCTGTGCCACGCGATCCGCGAACAACG
>JBGSOJ010000040.1:0-10359 GCA_041739175.1 Sphingomonadaceae bacterium | reverse complement strand
CGGCGAGCAACTCGCCGCCGCCGCAGCCAATATCGAGCACGCGCGCGCCAGCGGGCACGGCGTCAAAAATAATCTGCAAATCGGGGCGCAGCGCATGGGATAAAGGGGCGGCGGTCATGCGGCGGCTCCCGCAAATCCGGTGCTGCCCAGAAATCCGGCGATGATGCGGTTCATTTCCGGCGGGTCGAGCAGGAAGGCGTCGTGGCCAAACGGGCTGCTCAGTTCGACAAAACTCACATCCGCACCCGCGCCGTTCAGCGCATGAACGATTCGCCGCGATTCGGCGGTGGGGTAAAGCCAATCGGTGTCGAAGCTGATAAGGCAGAACCGTGTCTTGCTCCCCGCAAACGCACGCGCCAGGCGGCCCTGATGCGGGTCGGCGATGTCGTAATAATCCATCGCGCGGGTGATGTAGAGGTAGCTGTTGGCGTCAAACCGCTCGGTAAAGCTGCTGCCCTGATAGCGTAGGTACGATTCCACCTGAAAATCGGCGTCAAAGCCGAAGGTTTTTTCGGCCCGGTTTTGCAGTTTCCGCCCGAATTTCTCCGTCAGGCCTTCTTCGGACAAATAGGTGATATGCGCCGCCATCCGCGCCACAGCCAGCCCTTTGACCGGCGCGCGGCCCGTGCCGTAATAGCGTCCCTCCTGCCAATCGGGGTCGGCCATCATCGCTTGGCGGCCGACTTCGTGGAAGGCGATATTCTGCGCCGAATGCCGCGCGGTGGAGGCAATGACGATGGCGCGCTCGACCCTATCGGGGAACAACGCGGCCCAGCTTAATGCCTGCATCCCGCCCATCGACCCGCCGACGACGGCGTAGAGCCGCTCAATGCCAAGGTGGTCGAGCAATATCGCCTGCGCGCGCACCATGTCGCCAATGGTGATGACGGGAAAGTCCATGCCAAACGGCGCGTCGGTTGCCGGATTGATACTCGAGGGGCCCGATGAGCCAAGGCAACTGCCCATGACATTGGCGCATAGGACGCAAAACCGGTCAGTATCAACGGGCTTGCCAGGGCCGACAAGCGAAGTCCACCATCCCGTTTTGCCGGTTTTTGGATGCGCACTGGCAACATATTGATCACCGGTGAGCGCGTGGCAAATCAGTATCGCGTTGCTCGCGTCTGCGTTCAGCGTGCCATAGGTTTCGTACGCAATGTCAAACGGAGCGAAATCCACCCCGCTTTCCAATTTTACGGGACCCAGCAATTTCACCTGCCGGTCTAGCCCAAAACGCATATCGTCGCTCATCGGGCATAGCCTTAACGCCCGCGCGCCGCGCCGCAACACATTATTGGCATTTGCCGGCAAAGCCGCTAAGCCCCGCACCATTATGAGCCAATCCGAAACGCCCGCCCTCCTCCCCACGCCTAAGCCATGGGTCAAAGCCTTGCACGCCTATGTGCCGGGCAAAAGCAAGGGCACGGACGGGCGCGCGCTGGTGAAATTGTCGGCGAATGAGAACCCTTTGGGCAGCAGCGCAGCGGCCATAGCGGCGCTTGCCGAGGCGCAAGGCGTGCTTGGTGCCGCGCCCTATCCCGACCCGGATAGCACGGCGTTGCGCGATGCCATTGGCGCGGCGCATGGGCTTAATCCGGCGCAGATCGTGTGCGGAACCGGTTCGGACGAATTGCTGAATTTGATTGCGCAGGGTTATGCCGGCGTGGGTGATGAGATTATTCATGTCAGTTTTGGCTTTGCGGTCTATGATATTGCCACGCGGCGGATTGGCGCAACGCCCGTAGTGGTGGCGGACAAGGACTATGCCACTGATGTCGATGCGATTTTGGCGGTGGTGACCGACAAAACGCGGCTGGTATTTGTGGCGAACCCCAACAATCCCACCGGCACTTTGACCGCGCCAGAGGAGATACGGCGACTCCATGCCGGATTGCGTGGGGATATCGTGCTGGTGCTCGACCAAGCCTATGCCGAATATCTCGACCCTGCGGAGGCGGCAATGGCCTTTGATTTGGCAAAGACGGCAGACAATGTGCTGGTCACGCGCACATTTTCCAAAATCTACGGTCTGGCGGCGGAGCGTATCGGTTGGGCGTTTGGCGCCGCCGGTTTGGTGGAAACGCTCAACAAAATTCGCGGGCCGTTCAATGTGACGGCAAGCGGTCAGAAAGCAGCGATTGCGGCCTTGGGCGACCAAGGTTTCGTCGCCGATAGCCGTGCCATGAATGCCGCTGGCCTCGCCCAATTCACCGCCGAAATGGCGGCGCTGTCCAACCACGGCGTGCGCGTGGTGCCCAGCGCGGCGAACTTTGTCCTGCTGTTGTTTGAAGGCGCAGTCAGTGCGGAGGTGGTGTATAACGCCCTGATGGATGGCGGCTATATCACCCGCCACCTCCCCAATCAGGGGTTGGCCCACGGCCTGCGCATCACCATTGGCCACGCCGAGGATATGCGCAAAGTCGCCGCGATTATCCGCGCGGCGGTTGAAGGCAAGGCGTAATGCTGCCCTTTGCGCGGGTCACCATCATTGGCCTTGGCCTTATCGGATCGTCGCTTGCCCGCGCGGTGAAGGCGAACATGCCCGATGTTCGCTTGACCGGATATGATGCGAGCGAGGCGGTGCGGGAAACGGCGCGCGCGCTCGCCCTTTGCGATGATGTGGCCGATACGGCGGGGACAGCGGTGATCGACGCCAATCTGGTCGTGCTGTGCGTCCCCGTTGGCGCGATGGCGGCGGTGGCGAGCGAACTCGCCGCCGATTTGCCCGCCGACGCCGTGGTGAGCGATGTCGGCAGTTGCAAGCAATCGGTGCTCGACGCGCTGACCGCTGCGCTGCCTAATGCCACCATAATCCCCGCGCACCCCGTTGCGGGCACGGAGAAAAGTGGGCCGGAGGCGGGCTTTGCGACGCTGTTCAAGGGCCGGTGGTGCATCATCACCCCACCCGAAAATGCGCCGATGATGGCGTTGCAGCAGCTCACGACCTTTTGGGAACACATGGGCGCGCGCGTGGAATTGATGGACGCCGCGCACCACGACCGCGTATTGGCGGTGACCAGCCATTTGCCGCACCTTATCGCCTATACCATTGTCGGCACGGCGGGCGATTTGGAGGAAGTGACGCAAAGCGAAGTCATCCAGTACAGCGCCGGTGGCTTCCGCGATTTCACCCGTATTGCCGCGTCGGATCCGGTGATGTGGCGCGATGTGTTTCTGTCAAACAAGGGCGCGGTGCTGGAGATGCTGCAACGCTTTTCCGAAGATTTGACCGCGCTGCAACGCGCGATTCGCTATGACAAGGGCGATGAACTGGAGGCGTTGTTTACCCGCACCCGCGACATTCGCCGCTCAATCATTGAACAGGGTCAGGATGACGCCGCACCGGACTTTGGCCGCAGCCATGAGTAAAGGCGCATGAGTAAAAAGGCGGTGCGCCTGTCGCGCGCGCAATGGGCGGTGTTGGCCTTGCTCAGCGCCGCCTATGCCTTTGCCGGATGGGCGCATTTGGCCCGGCCAGCGGGCTTCATCGCGATAACGCCCGATTGGGTGCCATTCGCCGCCGCCGCCGTCTTTTGGACAGGGATAGCGGAAATCGCGGGGGCCATCGGTCTATGGATTCCCCGCGTGCGCGCCGCCGCCGCGATTGGGCTGGCGCTTTATGCGTTCTGCGTATGGCCCGCGAACATCAACCATGCACTGAACGGCATAGAGATTGGCGGAACGGCGCTGGGTTGGACCTATCATGCGCCCCGATTGCTGTTGCAGCCGCTGATCATCTGGGCGCCGCTTTGGGCCAGCGGGCTGGTTCATTGGCCATTCCGGGGGCGCGGCGCATAAGCAAAACGGGTCGGAACACAATGCGTTCCGACCCGTCTTACTGCCCCCAACCAAATCGGGTTTGGCGCGCACTGACTCTTTTTTCAGAGCTCCCAATAAAGGGCGTCCCCCCGAACGGTGCGCGCCAAATTGTTGTATTTAGAAATACGCGCCAAGGCTGAACACCACGGTGTTGTCCGCGCCAAGGCCTTCGCGTGCAATGTTGCTGACATCGGTCGAAATGAATTTTGCCGAGAACGTCAGGTTTGAATAGCTGGCCGAAGCACCCGCCATATAATCAATGGTGTCGCCGTCAGGGCCGCCCAAGAAGCTGTCGCTCTTGGCGTAGCCGACATGGCCCAGCAAAGTGATTGGTGTGGTTGGGATTCCGGCGCTGAGGTCGCCCGATACATACACCGCGCTGTCATCGCCCAGCGCGCCTTGGCCCGATGGCGCAAAAGCGACGCCCACTTTGGCAGTGACGGGGCCTATCTCACCCTTCAACGAAGCATAGGTCTCAATGATGTTCGAATCGACCGTCGGATCGGCGTTGGGATAGAGGTAATAGGTCGCGCCAATGTCGCCGGTCAGGCCGGGGACGATTTCGCTGCTAAACCCGCCGTAAACATCAATCTCGGTGCCGCCGCCGAAGCCAATGCTGGACCCCCAGGTGCCAATGTAAAAGCCGCTGCTGTGCGTCGCGCTCAAGGTGCCTTGGATGGCGAATTCTTCGTTCGATTGCGAAAAGCCGCGGAAACGATAGTCGGAAACGACCTCAGCACCGCCGGCAATGGTGATATCGCTGCCCGCTTCTTCTTCGGCGTCCTGCGCGTAAGCGGGGACCGAAAGCAACGAAAGCGCGAACGCGGCAGTGGCTAGGAGAGATTTGTGCATCGTATAATTCCTTTTTATACCTCGCTGAAAGCGGAGGCGATTAATAAGAAGGTGTTAATCCATTGTTGGTTAACGAATGGTTTCGTTGTTCCTTCCGCTTCTTTGTGATTAAAAATTGCGCAGCAATCAAGCGCAATTGTGAAATGGTCAAAAATTATGCAATTGCATGTTGCAGCGCAGCAACACTTGTTGTCGCGGGCGCAACGCTCTACAGACAGGACATGCCCGCTTTGACGCTGAACGCCCCCCCTTTCCTTTTTCCCCTGATGCTATCGCTGCTGGCGATGGTGGCGATTGTGGGCGTGCGCTATTTTGCCGTATCAGGCCTGTTCGCATGGCTGACGCAGCGGCGGTCGCCCGAATTGTACGCCGGTTTGGACAAGCAAATGGCGATGGAGCGCCGCTGGTCCATGATCAGCGCAGTGCTCTACGCCCTGCCCGCAGGGTTCGCGGCGTTTGCGTGGCAGAATTGGGGCTGGACACAGATTTATGATGATGTCGGCGCGTATCCGTTGTGGTGGTTGCCCGCGTCGTTGCTGATCTATCTGTTTTTGCACGATAGCTGGTTTTACTGGTCGCACCGGATCATGCACCATCCCAAGCTGTTCCGTTTCATGCACGCCGTCCACCACGCCAGTCGGCCGCCGACGGCGTGGGCCGCGATGAGCTTTCATTGGAGCGAAGCGCTATCGGGGGCGTTCATTATTCCATTTTTGGTGTTTGTCATTCCTGTGCATGTCGCTGTTCTTGCAACGGTTTTGACCATTATGACGGTTATGGGGGTAACCAATCATATGGGTTGGGAAATTTTTCCCCGTGCGCTTGTTCAGGGTACAGCAGGGCGTTGGCTGATAACGGCGACGCATCATCAAAAGCATCACCAAATCTATAGGGGCAATTATGGCTTATATTTCCGTTTCTGGGACAGGCTTTGCGGGACGGATGTGGGTATGGGCAAGTTTTAGTCTGTGCGCCGTGGGCCTTGGTGCCGCCGCCACAATGCCGATCGCGGCGCAGGCGCAATCGGGGTCCAGCATTGCGCTAACGCTGACCAATTTGCGCAACCAAAAGGGGCAGATCCTCGTCTGCGTCACCGCCAATGCCAAGGCTTTCCCCGATTGCCGTAAGGATAAGAACGCCGCCCGCCTCGCGCTGAAAACCAGTGAGGTTGCCGGCACGACGATTCGCGTGCCGTTATCCGCGCCGGGCGCGTATGCGATTTCGGTGGTGCACGATGAAAACGGCAATGGAAAGCTCGATACCGCAGTGATGATGCCGCGCGAAGGCTTTGGCTTTTCGCGCAATCCGGCCATTCGCTTCGGCCCGCCCAAATTCAAAACCGCAAGCTTTTCGGTGGGCGACGGCGCGGTGACGCAAATGGTCAAAATGAAATATATGCTATAAGGCGGGCTTCGCCGCCCGGAAGGCAACCGCCCTCCCCGCGCCGTTAAGCGCCGACAACGGACGGTTATTGCCGCAGACGGGCGATTTCGCTGGCGATGGCGCGTTCGACCATGTCGGGCAAATGCGCATCGAGCCATTCCTTCAACATCGGGCGCAGCATGTCGCGCACCATGCCCTCAAGCGAGGTTTCGCCAGAACGGACAATCTGCGGACGCGCTCCCGGTTCCGTCATCGCGGCCAAAGCGGCAAGCGAATGGCGCACCGATTGCGCCGCCTCATCCGCCAGCAACCCGCCGCCATCGGGTTCTTGGCCGGAATGGGCAGGGGCGGGTTCAGCAGGGGCCATGTCGCGTTCGGACAGGTTCAAAACATCGGCGGAGTCTGCAAAATGCGATGCCCGCGCGATGTCGTGGCGTGCCGGGTCGTGTTGTGCTGGGCCATGCTGAGCTGGACCGTCCTGCGCCTCATGATGCGGCGCGGCGGGACGAATGCGCGGCTGGGTAAGGCCGCGCACATCGTCGTTTTCGGCAATAACGCGCTTGATCGACCGCAGGATTTCCTCAACCGAGGATTCGTTGCCCTGTTCCATCATACCCCCGCATCCGAATCGCCAACGCCGTTAACCATGTTCTATTTTTGTATGTCCGCTTTCTGCGGTGGCGTGTCAACCGTGCGCGTCGCGGTCGGCTCTGGATCGGCGGGGACGCCCGACCAATCGAGCCATGTCCGGCTGGCGCGTTCGTAGTTTACAAGCGGATCATACAGCGCGCCGCCATCGAGGCCCAAATCGCGTGCCTCCGCCCGGCCCATCGCGGCCAGCAAGGTGAAGCCCGCGACATAGGCATTGCGCCGCGCGGTCACCAATTGCACCTGCGCGTTGAGCAATTCCTGCTCGGCGTTCAAAATGTCGAGGATGGTCCGCGTGCCAACGCTGTTTTCGGCGCGCACACCCTCCAGTGACAATTCCGACGCCGCAACCTGCCGTTCGGAGGAGCGAATCACGGCCAGCGATGCCTGCCAGCTGCTGTAGGCCGACCGCGTTTGTGCAATGATGCCGCGCTCCACCGCGATTTCGCGCTCTTGCGCCGCGCCGAGCAGGGCTTGTGCCTGCCGAATGCGTGCCGAGGCTGCGCCGCCCTGATAAATCGGGATGTTTGCTTGCACGCCAAAAGTGGTGTCAAACCCGCCCTGTTGGAATTGCACATTGGCGACGCTGCTTTCGAAGCTGCCGAGGAAATTGCTGTAACCCGGCCGGACGAACGCAGCGACCGTGGGCAGGCGGCCGGCATTGGCGGCGCGGCGGCTGTAGCGGGCGGCATCAATCTCCGACTGCGCGGCGAGCAAATCGGGGTTGTTTTCCAACGCGATCGCCACGGCTTCTTCGGGGCTGCTGGGCAGGTTCGGCAAGGGCGGCGGCGGTTGCAGATTCACCGGCGCTTTGCCGACGAGTGCGATGTAGTTTTCACGGCTGCGAATCAAATTGGCGCGCGCCGATTCCAGATTGGATTGGCCAAGCGACAAACGCGCCTCCGACTGGGCGACATCGGTGCGGGTTAAGTCGCCGATCTCAAACCGATCGCGCGCCGCCTCCAGGTTGATGGTCAGCGCCTGAACATTCGACATGTTCAGCTCGACAATCGCCTGATCGCGGATGACATCCATATACGCGGCGACGACCTGACTAAACACCGCGCTTTCGGTGGCGCGCAATTGCGCGCGTCCGGCGGCGATATTGGAGTTGGCCGCGCCGATATTGTTCTGCACTAGCCCGCCTTGATATAACGGCACCGACAGCGTGACATTGGCCCCGACCGAGCGATTCGGGCCATTGGTCGAAGGAACCGACCCCGGCACATCCCCCTGCCCCGATTGTATCACGAATTCGGTGTAGGTCGCGGTGCCGCTTGCCGACGGGCGACCCGGCGCGGAGGCAAGCACCACCCCCTCATCCGACGCCCGCAATTGCGCGCGCGCGGCGGCAATGTTGGGGTTGTTCTCATACGTAAGCGTCAACGCCTCACGCAGCGTATCGGCAAGCACCGGCTGCGCAATGAGGCAGGTGGCGGTTAAAAACCCAATCAGGCGTACCGATCGGCGAGGCAGTTTGGTCATCACGCATCGTTTCCTTTAATGTCGCAAACGACCCCGTCAGAATTGAAAGCCGCGCACCTTTTTGAACGCAGATAACGGGGGCACTTCCATATCGGCGAAGGCGACTAAGGCGAAACTGCTGCCTGCCCGCCGACCCAAGGCCAGACGCCCAACGGCGCCCTCGCTTAAGCCAGTGACCAGACGGCCAGTTTCCGCCAATTGTTCGACCAACGCCGTGCTTACCTCTTCGACTGCCCCATCGATGAGGATCAGGTCATAGGGCGCCGGTGCGGCGTAGCCGTCCGGCAAAGGCGCGCCAATGATTTCAATATTGCTATAACCTATCAACGCCGATTGCGCATGGGCCAATAGGGCCGCATCCGATTCGACCATCACAATTTGCGCCACCAAAGGCGACAGCACCGCCGCGCTATAGCCCGTGCCGCCCGCGACGATCAACACCCGGTCGGTGGCTTTCGGCGCGGCCTCAATCAGCATCCGGCCCAGCATCAACGGCGGGCTGAGCATTCGGCCATTGCCCAAGGGCACGGCACGGTCGTGGTAGCAGGTTGCGCGCTGCTCCGTCCCGACGAAATGCTCCCGCGGAACCGCGCGCATCGCCGACAAGACTATGGGGTCGTTGACATCACAGGTCCGCAATTGCGAAACAATCATGGCATCGCGCATCGCGGCAAAAGCGGCTTCGTCTTGAGGCACTTCATGCGGTGCAAGGCTATGCGAAACGGTCATGGCGGGACGGCCCTATTGTCAAAAATGCGTGTTCAAAAAAATGTGTCAGCTTACTGCTACGGCGGAGCGCGCGGCGTGTTAACGCCAAACCACCCTCCACACAGCAGTTTCCTAGCGCTCACTAAACCGCGCCAGCGATAGAGCCAAGGATTTTGTTGCCAAAGCGCCATGGAATTACGGGCAATTGTGACTGAAAGGCGACGCAGGCGGAGAATTCCGCGTGAATTGCCCCCGCGCCCGCGCTTATTTGCTTTATTGCCCTGCCCGTCTTATCTACAGGGACGGTGACAGATTGCGCCACGGGTTTCGCCCGGCGGCTCTCTGCACCCTCGGATTAACAATATAGGAGATTTGCCATAGCTGCCCCAGTCAACCGCCGTTCATTGACCCCGCCCGTCAAAAGCGGACCACGCTTTAACAATTTCATTCAGGCGGACCAAGTCCGCGTCATTGGCGAAAATGGCGAAAATCTAGGCGTTTTATCGACGCGCGACGCAATGGACCGCGCCCGCGAAGTCGGCCTGGATCTGGTAGAGATTTCTCCCAACGTCAATCCGCCGGTGTGCAAAATCCTTGATGTCGGCAAATTCCGCTACGAAGCGCAAAAAAAGGCGAACGCGGCGCGCAAGACGCAAAAGACTCAGGAAATCAAAGAAATCAAGATGCGCCCGAATATTGACGATCACGATTATGACGTCAAAATAAAGGCGGTTACCAAATTCATCACCAACGGCGACAAAGTCAAAATCACGCTGCGTTTCCGTGGCCGCGAAATGTCGCATCAGCAATTGGGGATGCAATTGTTGCAACGGCTGGCCGAGGATATGGACGCGCTGGCCAAGGTGGAGGCACTGCCCCGGCTTGAGGGGCGGCAAATGCTGATGGTTATCGCGCCGCGCTGATCGGCGTTATGCGGTTAAAAATCGGCGCGATCTGCGAAGGTTGCGCCGTTTTTGCGTCCCGCCTACTCGCTCCAGAAAATCTGCATTTTGACGGCCGAGCGGGGGACTTCCAATTGCGCGTCGCTGAAATCGACGCGGCCGCCGGGCGGCAAGGTATTGACCGTGGGCTTGGCGACCCAATCAAACACCTCGCGCCCCTGCGCATCGTAGAGTTTGATGAGCAGCGGCGGGACCGGCTGTTCCTCATCGGTCGGGTTGACGATCGTCCCGCTGGCAGCGAAATATTCGGTTTCCTTGCCATCGCGGACAATCGTTTGCCGGTCGGGATTGGGGTCGGCGATGATTTCCAATGGCGGCTCGCTATAGCCCGGGGCCGCGCTGATCCAACCGAAATAGGCGTTTGAGCCAATAAAAGCCGCGACCAACACGGCAAAGCCAACCGCCGCGATTGTCCAATAACGGGCAGGATTGCGGCGCGGACGGCGCAAGGGTTCGTCGGGAGCTTCTGCCCCTGCCATCGCGGAAAACTGCGGCGGCGTCT
>JBGSOJ010000035.1:0-5336 GCA_041739175.1 Sphingomonadaceae bacterium | reverse complement strand
GCCGAGGTGCCGACCGACACCGAGGTCATCGCGTTGCCCAATCTTATCCTTGCGCCGGGCATAATTGACCTGGGCGTTTTTGCCACGGATAAGCCCGCGTTTCATTTCGGCGGCATAACGCGCGCGGCTCTCATGCCGGATCAGACCCCGATCTTGGACGGCCCGCAATCGGTGCGCTTTGCGGCGCTCAAGGGGAAGCCCGATTTCTGGGTGCATCCTCTGGCCGCCGCGACTCAGGGGCTGAAGGGCGCGGAAATGGCGGAAATTGCCTTGATGAAGGAGGCCGGCGCAAAAGGCGTGGCCACCGGGCGGCAATGGATTGGCGACAGCGGGACGATGTACCGCCTGATGCAATATTGCGCCGCGCTGGATTTGCCGTTGATCGTACACGCACAGGATGCCGGACTGGTCGGCGGCGCGGTTGCGACGGCAGGGGAGACGGCGACGAGACTCGGCCTACTCGCCGCGCCCGCCATGGCCGAATCATTGGCGATAGCGCGAGACCTCATGTTGGTTCGCGACACGGGCGCACGGGTTCATTTCCGGCAAGTGACCACCGCCGCTGGGTTGGAATTGGTCCGTAACGCAAAGGCCGAGGGACTGCCCATCACCGTTGGGATTACCCCCGCGCATTTGTTCCTGAACGATGCCGCGATGAGCGATTATCGCACCTTTACCCGCCTATCCCCGCCACTTCGGTCAGAGGATGATCGGCAGGCCGCGATTGCCGCTGTTGCCGATGGCACGATTGATGTCATCGCCAGTGGCCACGATCCTCGCGGACCAGAAGATAAGCGTCTGCCCTTCGCCGATGCGCAGCCCGGCATGGCAGGGGCGGAGACGTTGCTGGCGCTGTCCCTTAATCTGGTGCGCGATGGGTATATATCTATGGGGCGCTTATTCGATTGCTTGTCGGCCAACCCTGCGCGCATCCTTGGCCTACCCGCCGGAACGCTGGAACCGGGGAAAGAGGCCGATATTATTGGCATCGACCCGGATTATGCGTGGCAAATCAACTCCGACAAAATGGCGGCTGCGGCGGGTAACACACCGTTCGATAAATTGCCTGTGCAAGGGCGCGTGCGGATGATGATGAAGGGCGGAAAGCGGATCGCTTAAGCCCATCACCGTCGTCCGCGCGTCACCTTTCCAACCGTTTAGCGTTTGCGCACGCCATCGACCTTTTTGACGAGGCATTGCCCGCCTTTTGCCTGCACTTGTTTGCACACTTGGTTGGCGCTGTTGTAGTCGTTGAAGCCCATTGCGGCGAGGCGATAGACGGTCTTGCCATTCACCGATGCCGTTGAGCTGGCGTTGCCATAGCCGCCCAGCACGGGATAGCGTTTGGTATGGGCGCCCCATGCTTTGCTGGCCGCACTGGCGCTGGAATAGGCGCCGAGTTGCACAACATAGCTGCCGCCTGAGTTGCCCGACGCCTTGGGTGCTGCTTTTGGTTTGGCAGCGGCAACCTCAGCTTTGGGTTTGGCCGTTACCACAGCGGCAGGTTTCGGTTTCGCTGCTGGCTTGGCCGCAACCGTCATTTTTTTGGGCGAGGCGTCGCGGTCCTCCACAATCGGAGCCAGACGTTTGGGCTTTGCCGAAACGCTGGGTTGTGGCGCAGAAACCGGCGCCATTGCGGCAGGTGGCGGTGATGCCACCATCGCCACCGGCTGAGGTACCGAATCAAGGCGTTTCGCCGACACTTTCATGTCGGGCTCGGCGCCATCGAAATTGGAGCCGCCGCCGGGCATCGGTGCCGGACCAATGGCGGAAAGGGCGCTGGTCCGGTCAACGGGCAGACCAACGCGCTCAGCATCGTCTACACTGTTGGCGGCAATAGCAGTGTTGGCGGCCCCGTTCAAAGCCAACGCAACGGGCATTCCTATGTCCTCGCGCGGTGTTACACCAAGCAAGGAGGCGACCCGCACTTCATAGGCACCGGGCCGCGAAAGCTGCGCCCACTCCGTCATGCGCGCGCGAAGGGCCTCTGGACCCAAATCTTGCTCACCCATCAATTTCGCCTCGGGCCAGCGACCTGCCATAGCATAAGCAAAGGCCAAGTTTTGGCGCGTCTTTGCCGATGGCGGGGCGTTGCGCACGGCATCGACCAAAACCTCAATCGCATGATCTTGATCGCCCAACAGTGCCAAGGCGAGGCCGTAATCGGCGGCGGGCAAGTTGGCGCGATTGGCCGTCAACAGACCGCGCGCGGCATCGACTTTGCCCTGTGCCGTGAGTGAAAGCGATAACGAGATTACCGTGCGTGCACTGGTATCGCCCAACGTCATGGCATCGCGGAAGGCTTGTTCGGCGGAGAGGAAGCGGCCATCGGCAAGGTAGCCGTGCCCCAATTGCGCGCGGTAACCGGCGTCCTGCGGAGCAGCGGCAACGGCGCGCTCAGCAAAATCAATGGCCCCTGCAAGATCGCCCTTACCCAGCAATTGGTTGCTCTTTTTGGCGGACTTCGCTGCGTCTTTGATATTGGGACCGGATTCGGTCGCTGCACCGACGCTGGACGAACCCGACTGCGCGCAGCCTCCCGTGACCAACAGCAACAACGCGCTCGACGCCGCCAATTTGGAAAGTTTGATCGATTTCATAGTGTCCACTCCCTCATTGGGCATTAACGCGGGCAACCAGGGGTTCGAGTTCCGGCATGGAATCGAACATGGCATCCACAGCTTGGGTAATTAGCTTTTGCGCCGATTCGTTATGAACCGCGCAGGCAAGGCGCAGTTTCAAATGGCGGTCGTGGTCCAACCGCAAAGTGAAGGCGGCGCTGGCTTTCGTTTTGGCGCGGCCGCGACCCTGTTTCCTGGCCTTCAGGGTGATTTCGCGCAAAACAGGCCGGATTAGGCGCACGGCCTCCGCATCGCTAAGCTCTGGGCCATGGTTCAGCGCGGGCGGTGCGATGGGCGTCGCTGCAATCGGTGCGGTAGGTGCTGCGCCAAAATCCGCAGCTTCTAACGGCAAGTCTAGCTTAGCAGCGATTTCCATTTGCTGCCGCTTCACCTCTGACCCTATATCGCCATGCGCGTCAGGGATAGCGGCGGCGAGCGGATTGGGCGCGCGCATGGGATTGGGGTCAATGCCGGGATTCACATCATAACCCATGTCATTCCATCCCAGATCGTGATGACCATCGGCCTCTGATCCGTGCGGCAATTCTGCTGTCGGGCGGCGCATAGCCGGACGGGCACCGCCTTTCCGGGCCAGCAAATTGCCTGACAACGATGCGAACCGGGGGGCGTCGGTTGGAGGTAACGCCATCATTTAGCTCCCCACGATCCGGCGACCAAAGCCTTGAGGCTGGCCCACGCGGGGACCGGTCGTCTGCCCCGCAATCGCACTTGGCGCGGCAAACACCGTGCGCCGGAAATTCTTTTCCAACCGGTCGGATATAAAATTCCATAGCTGCTCGACTTCAACAGCGCTGCGACCGCCGGGATCGACTTCCATAACCGTGCGGCCATCTATCATTGATGCGGCATAATCGGTACGGTGATGCAGAATAGTTGGCGCAACAGTGCCATGCTGCGACAGTGCAATCGCCGCTTCCGTGGTGATTTTCGCACGCGGCGTCGCCCCATTGACGACAAAAATCAGCGGCTTTCCGGCACGCTCACATAAGTCAACGGTGGCACCCACGGCGCGCAGATCATGCGGGCTGGGCCGCGTCGGCACGACGATCAGCTCGGCGACCGAAATCACGCTTTGGATGGCCATCGTAATGGCTGGCGGCGTGTCGATAATCGCCATTTTGAAGCCTTGCTGACGAAGGACGTTTAAGTCCGATGCCAGACGCGCAACAGTGGTTTGGGCAAAGGCAGGCATTTCTGCCTCCCGCTCATTCCACCAATCGGCCAACGAACCTTGTGGATCGATGTCGATGAGGACGACTGGTCCATCGCCATTTAATTCCGCTTGCACAGCCAGATGGCCCGATAGTGTCGTTTTACCGGAACCACCCTTTTGCGATGCCAAAGCCAAAACCCGCACCGATTATCCCCTTTGAAACCTGTTCATGCCGCAGAAACTCGCAGAACAAGGCTAACATTGGGTTAACGGATTGGTTAATTTTTGAATGTGGCGTCACTTTGGCCCATTGGCGTCATTGCGCGATGCGGCTATAAAAACAGCGTTGTTGGACCGCAGAACACCTTTTGGTTTAAGCCCAACCGGCGTTGTGTTAACTATAATAAGATAATGTTAAGCAAATCGGCGTTAAGGAAACGCATATAAAGTTTGCAAGGGTACGGACACTGTCCCGCCCGTTATGAATGAAGGATCGTCCATGTCCCACAATTGCGCCGTTGCTGCCCGTCACACAGCAGTCAAATCCCGATTGCTTGCCGCAATTGCGGCCACAACATTGATCGTCACCGCCCCTGCTATGGCCGACACCAAAAAGGGCGTCGATGCGTGGGAAGCGGGAGACTACGCTACGGCCGTTGCCGAATGGCGCAGCGCCGCCGACGCCGGCGACCGCGATGCCGCCTTTAATTTGGGGCAGGCCTACAAAACGGGCCGCGGCGTGCCACAGGATTTGAATATGGCGTTGAATTATTACGGTCGAGCCATGAACGCTGGGCATATTCCGGCGGCGGACCTTTACGGCCTGACGATGTACCAATTGGGGCGCAAAAGCGAATCCATGCCCTTTATTCAGGCATCTTCGGCGCGCGGGGAGCCGCGTGCGCAATATGTTTACGGTGCCGAATTGTTCAACGGAAAGCTGATTGAGAGAGATTGGCCGCGCGCCTATGCAATGATGAACCGCGCGTCTGCTCAAGGGTTAGCGCCCGCAAGCCGCGTATTGGCGGAGATGGATCAGCATATCCCCCTAGAGGAGCGCCAGCAGGGGTTGGCCCTATCGGCTCAGCTTGAGCGCAGCGAAGGCCAGGAGCGCGCGCGGCAAATGGCCGCTTATGACGCCGGAACCACCACTGTTTCTGCTCCCGTGCGTCCCGCCGCGCCGACGCCTTCAACAATAGAGCGGATTGAGCTTCCGCCACCGGCAGCCACTCCGGCGGTCAATACGCCTGCCCCGGCGGCGGGCACAAGCTATGGTTATCAGCCCGAATATGCGGCGTTGCCTGCGGTCAAGCGCGTTCCTGCCGATGCAATTGTTGAGGGTCAATCAACAGAAAGCCAAGCCGATGCGTTGGAGGAATTGCCGCCCACGCCAAGCGCGGCAACCGAATATGCCGCTGCGCCGCAGCCAAGCTATCAACCTGCCTACACCCCGCCGCCCGTCCAACCACAACCTGTTTATCAACCCGCGCCGGTTGCGCCCGCCGCAACGGTGAAAGCGGCCGATGGTCTTCCCGCAGGCT
>JBGSOJ010000269.1:0-2472 GCA_041739175.1 Sphingomonadaceae bacterium | reverse complement strand
CGCCCTCAAACAGTGCGCGTTGCCGCGCCTTGTCGCCATCAATCCGCCCATCGGCGAGGATGTTGGCGACGCTTTCGGGCACCTTCACGCCGTCCAATCGGTAGCTTAATGTGCCGAGCAACAACTCGCCGCGCGCGATGGTCAGCACCGCGTTCCATTGGTCGGCGGACAATGTGGCCGCGCGGGCGGGATCGCGCAACAGGTGGGCAAGCAGCATAAAGTTGGCGGGTGTTCGGCTCATGCCGATACCTCCGCCCATAATGCCTCGATCCGGCGCATTGCCTCCGCGCCATCGTTGAAATCGAACGCCAGCACCGGCGTGTCGCGCACCAATCGGGTCAGCGCGCCAAACGCCGCCTCGCCCAGCGCGACATAATTGGTGCTTGCCTGCGTCAGGCGGATGAAATTTTCCTCCGCCCCCATTGCGCGGACCTCCGGCGTGTAACCAAAGCGCGGGTAGAGGAGGAGCGCGGGCGGGCCGCCCTGCCCCATCATCGCAACGGCATCGTTGGGCGGGATCACATGGCGGATATCGCCCTTTGGCGTGCCACGCAGCAACGGCCCGAACCGGTCGGCGGGGAGCAGGCCCTCCATCACGCCAATCGCTTCGTTTTTCAAACTGACCATGCGCGGAAAGGGCAGGATATGGCCGCTTTGCGTATCGAGCAGGGCGAATTCATCGCCCATAAAGCGCCAGTCCCCCGACTCGCCCAACATCGCCGCCAGCGTGCTCTTCCCGCTGCCCGATAGGCCGGTCATCAGCAATACGCGGCCATCGCGCTCCACCGCGCTGGCGTGGAGCAGGACATGCCGCCGCCAGCCCAGCGCCATTTGCAAATTCATCGCCATTTCCGCGCCCAATATCGCATGGCTGAGTGGCAAGGGCGCGGCATCGGCGACCATATAATCGCCGTCAAGGCGCACCTGTGGCCGCAGCCAGCGCCGCCACGGGCGCGGGGCCTCCAACCTGACGGTGAAATCGCAAACATCGGGGCGGGGATAGGCGGCATAGAGCCGCTCCATCGCGGCAATCGGCGCGGCCCAATCGGACAATACGCGAAACGACGCGGGGCCGATAGTGACGCGCAGTTCATGCATCCGGTTCGGCCCCATGCGCGCGCACCAACCCAATCGCGCAAAGCTCCTCCAACCGCGCGGCCAGCGTGTCGGCAAAAGCGCCGCCTGAGTCCGCATCCGCCGCCACCTCAAACTCCGCCGACAGCGCCGCGCATAACTCCGAAAGCGTCAGCGTCTGCCCCCACAAATGCGCCATGATTTCGGGGCTGGGCTCCATCAGCAGATGCGTCTGCCCCGATGCGCGGTGATAGCACGCAGTGATAAGGCCCATAGCCTCCAACCGCACCGTATCGGGCGCGACTCCGGAATACCGCACCGTCTGGTCCAGATTAACGACGGCCACTCACGATTGACACATAGCAGGTAAAGCCGCTTTGCCCCGGTTGCAATTTGTCGATGTATTTCAGGTACGCGCGCTTTGCCGTGTCGTCGGGCGCGCCGTCGAGCCAGCTTCCGTTCAGCGCGTTTTTGATCTGCTCGCCCTTATAAATCCGGTTCGGCGGCGCAATCGCGCCCGGCGTGTCGGCGGGGACCAGATTGCCCTCGGTATCAAAAAAGCGGCCGCCAACATGCGGCCCGGGGACGGGGATGTCGCAATTCAGGATCGACACCTGCGCCTGCGCCATCGCGGGCTTCACGCTGACGATGGTGGAAGCAGTGGCCGCGCCCATCATCAACAGGCGGCGGCGGCTTGGCTGCACCAAATCGGCAAGGCCCGACGGCTTGCTTGGCGCTTGGCCCTCGGCGTCGTTGGCCGCATCGTGGTTGGTCTTATCAGTCATACGCCCGCTCTTTTCCTATCATCGTCGCTGCTTTTACGCATATATTCGTTAAAAAGCGAGAGGCGCAAAGGGTTAACGATACCGCTTTCCTATAATGAGACAGGATTTTATGCCGCGTTAACGCCGCGCCGCCGCGCGCCATGCAAAAGCGTTCGTGTGCGCGGCCAAGACTTACGGTTATCATAAAGCTGCGTTATAGCGATATTGATGCCGCAATTCTCCCTCTCCCGCTTGATCATGGCCGCCGCCATCATCCTTGGCTCCGCGCTCGCCGCAGGGCAAGTGCTCGATTGGCCACAGCGGGCGTTTATCATGGCGGTTGGCGGATTTTTCGCGCTGCTTATCGCCACGCCGCCCGCCGAAAAGCGCGCGCGCAAACGCGAGGAAAAGCCGCCGGAGCGCCTGTCCCACTTCGCCGATTTTGAGATTTTGAGCGAGGCGTTACCCGAACCCATGCTGCTGGTGGAAAATGGCCGCGTGACCAACGCGAACAGCGCGGCGGTGGCGCTTTTGGGGCCGGTTCTGGTGGGGCAGAATGTGCGCACCGCGATCCGCCACGCGGGCGCGATTGAGCGGCTGACCGACGAATCGGCGGACCATGCGGGGCAACCGA
>JBGSOJ010000222.1:0-2575 GCA_041739175.1 Sphingomonadaceae bacterium | reverse complement strand
AGCGCGGCGGCTTTGGCCATATCCTTTGGCACGCCATTGCCATTGGCATATTGCACCGCCAGATCGTTGCACGCCGCCAAATCAGCGGCGGCGCAGTCGGTTTCGAGTTCGGCCAAGGTTTCCGCAACCGGCTTTGCATCGGGGATGAGCGGGGCAGAGATGTCCACTTGCTCCGGCGGTGCGTCCTGTGCTGCCGCAGGCGCCATTCCCAATGGCAACAGCATAATGGCCAGCATCACCGCCGCGCGCGTGCCGGTTCGCCCAACATAGTGCGCGCAAGCAGCAGCGGCCGTAATCGAAATTCGCTTCATATCGGTCAAATCCCCAAAAACGCCATGGCCTTTGCCGCCTATGGCCCATCGAACCCGCGCCAGCCGCCGGTCCCCGTCGCGCCCGTCATCCCCCTTCATGCCCCGCCGCTGCGATGGCCGCAAGCGGGAAATGGTCTCTCCTAAGCGTAAAATCGGTCGCTCTGTGCCCGCGCCGCGTATGGTTCCTAAAGCACTGACAGGGCTTGTTTCGCCATCGCATGGGCAGGATCGATCGCCACCGCACGGCGCATATAGGCCTTCGCCTTTTCGAGGTTTTTGCCCACGCCCACGCCATTGGCATAGCATACGCCCGCGTTATAACAGCCCTCGGCAAAGCCCTCGTCGCACGCTAGGTTGAACATCGCAAAGCCTCTGGCCGTGTTGCGCGCCGTGCCCGTACCATTGACCAAGGAGAGGCCCAAGTTGTTGCACCCTCCGGCCAAACCAGCGTCGCAGCTTTGCTCGAACAATTCCGCCGCCCTTTTGCGATTAACCGCAACGCCCCATCCGTTATCATAGGCTGCACCAAGATTGCTGCACGCCTCCGGCACGCCTTTGGCGCAGGCGTCCGTGTACAAGGTGAAGGCCGTATCATGGTCGGTCGCCCCGCCGAAACCGCGCGACATCATTTGGCCCAGGTTGGAACAGCCAAGCGCACTGCCCTTGTCGCAGGCCTCTTTATACAGCACCCGCGCCGCGACCGGATCGGCGGCGAAACCTTGGCCATATTGATACAGCGCGCCCAAATTGCTGCACGCCAACGCATAGTTATCGTCGCAGGCCCGCTGATACAGCCGCGCGGCCATGGCATAATCCTGTTGGATGCCCATGCCATTCGCCGCCAACAGGGCCAAATTGTAACAGGAATCGGGCGAACCAAGGTCGCATCCCTTGGTATGCGCCTCCGCCGCTTTGCTGTTATCGACGGGGATGCCAATACCCTGCTCATGAAACACGCCAAGGTTATAGCATCCCATCGGCAATCCCGCCGCGCACGTCTGCGTTATCAGGGCAAAGCCCTTTGCCGTGTCCAATGGCATGCCGTTGCCCGTTGCCGAAAGGACCGCGATTTCCATGCACGCCTGCATCGTGCCACTGGCACAGGCCGCCTCCCATTCGGCAATGGTTTCGGGTGGGGGTGTTACTACGTCGTTTTGCGCCATCGCCGGTGCGCAGAAAAGGCCAAGCGCGAATACGGCTGCAAGGCGGCTTAGGGTTTGGGTGATGGTCATGGCGAAAACACTCCCGGCGCGCACGAGGGGAATCATCGGTGCGCGCAACCACGCCCTTTTGCCGCACGCAGCCCTTGGCCGCAAGGGGTAAGGTCGGCGGAGGCGGAGGTTAGGATTAGGGGGATGATGGGGGGTTAGGTATGAATCGTTTTTAAATTCGCTCTGGCCCGTGTTAGCGCAGATCCCCACTTTTCTGCGATCAAAATGATTGTCAGATTGACTTTTTTCTAAAAGCGATTGATGCAAAGAAGATATGCATAAGCGCTATATCATTTTTTGTGACGAATCCGACGATCGAGGTCGGTTTTATTCAAACTTCTATGGCGGAGCACTGATTGAAGCCAGTAAGCAACAGTGCATTGAAGACGAGTTGCAGTCCGTCAAGGACAGGATTCACATATTTGAAGGCGAAATGAAATGGCAACGAATCACTGAGCCATACGCCGATAAATACATCGAATTTGTTAACGCCACTTTCGATATAATTGAACGCGGCGATATGAAAATTCGAATAATGTTCACTCAAAATATGTATAGGCCGAATTTAGCAGATTATCAAATTGGTAACGATTATTTTATGCTATATTATCAATTTATAAAACACGCCTTTGGTTTGCAATATGCCGTCCCGGAAGGAGGCACTGCCTCTGCCACGATACTGCTTGATGACGTCCCTCACAATAAAGAGAAATTTTTAGATTTTAAATCCTATCTTTCAAGTCTATCTCAATTTCCTAAATGGACAAGGGCTGGTTTTAGAATTGATTACGATGATATAGCAGAAATAAACTCGCGAAAGCACAACATTCTTCAAGCTCTTGACGTCATTTTAGGGGGAATGCAATCTCGCCTTAATGATAAACACACAAAACCACAGCCTCCCGCTAAGCGGAGGGGCAAGCGTGCTAGGCCGTGGACTCATAATGGCGCAACCGTAATCTGATACAAGCGAGTTTGACCATGGCTAGGAATGATGAACCGAGCTTGTCATATCGGGTTGCTATCCTGCGGTAATATTTGAGTTTGTTGAAA
>JBGSOJ010000029.1:0-1599 GCA_041739175.1 Sphingomonadaceae bacterium | reverse complement strand
GCGGGCGCGGCAGCAGGAGCAGCAGCGGTTTCCGTTTGCGCGGTTTCTTTCTTCTCTTCACCGCCACCCGAGCACGCCGAAATCATCGCCGTCGCAGCAACCATTGCCGCCAAAGTCGTCTTGTTAATCATAAACTCTCCTATCGCGATTCGATTGGCACAGTTGCCAACCCTCTCATCCACCCATGACTTTGGCTAACACATTAAAACGCGGCTGCAAAGACCAATTTGTGCGGGAAATCGCCTTACGGAAATATCACTTTTTGCCGTCGCCTTCGCTTAGCACTTTGTGCCGCAAATGGCGCACAAACAGATAGATAATGAGCACCACCGGCAAAGTGATCGCACCAATAATAAGGTCCTTGCTCTCCCCATGCTGATACCCCGCAACGCCTTTAACAATAAAGCCCAGCAGGCCGACGAGGTAATAGGCCGCCGCAATCACCGACAATCCCTCAACAAGGGTTTGCAGGCGGAATTGCAACTGGGTGGAGCGTTCCATCGATTCCATCAAACTCAGGTTTTGCGCCTTAATCCGCGTGTCAATGCGCACGTCCAGCGTGTGCATGACGCCCGACACCCGCTCGGCAATATGGCTTAGCCGTTGCCGGAACACCGCGCAGGTGCGCGATGCGGGGATCAAGCGGCGTTCGGTAAAATCTTTCAGGCTTTGGTAATTGGCAACGGGGCGAATATCGAGCGACGCCAGACGGTCGGCGGCAACCTCCGCATAGGCCGTTGTCGCGCTGAGCCGGAAACCGGTGGCGGAGCGGATCAATTCCAATTCCGACGAAATCTCCGCCAATTGGTTGAGCAGTTCCTCATCCTCCTCATCCGCCGTCGTCGCGCGTTTGGCATGTTCGGTCAGCTTCTGCTCCAGCGCGTCAACCTGCGGCCCGTACGCCTGCACCACCGGAAAGCCCAAAAGCGCCATGTTGCGGTAATTGCCAAGCTCCTGCAACCGTTGGATAATCCGCCCGCGCTCGCCATCCTCCACATCACCCGCGGTAATGAGCAAATGGCCATAGCCATCGCCATGAATGCTGAAATCCGACCAGATGCGCAGCCCGGCGTTGATGTCGCAACACACCATATCCTGCCGCGACAGGCCAAGGTCGGCGATATGCGCGTCAATGTCGCTGCCATCGGGCACGACAAAAATATGCGTCGCGCGAATGACCGAGCCCGGCCATTGCTCCAGCCAAGCGATGTAGCGCCGCCGGTCATCCGCGCTGGCGTCATGCGGGAAAATCAGGGTCAGCGTGCTGGCCTCGGTATGGCGTTCCCAAATAAATTGCACGCCCGACGCGGTCGCCCCCGACCCGTTCCGCTTGGCCAGCATCCATTCGGCGAAATCGGGCCGGTTGTTGAGCAGCCAGCTATCCTCGGCGTCCCGCTCCGTCCCCTCAATCAGGCGCACGACCTGATATATGTCGCAATGCGCGGTCACCGGCGCAAACCGCCGCAACCGCATTTCGTCCACGGCCCATCGGCGAAGGGGATGTTCGGTAAAGGTCATGCGCGAAACTATTCTCTAAACTCGCCGCAATGTCTATTAAATCATACGGATTTTTTGATCTAAAACACCGCGTGCTCGCCG
>JBGSOJ010000175.1:0-2510 GCA_041739175.1 Sphingomonadaceae bacterium | reverse complement strand
GCGGATGCGCGACGCCGCTGAACGTGCCCGCCGCGCGCTGAGCCAATCCGACGACACCGTGATGCGCTTCACCTGGCAGGGGGAAAGCCACGACATCGCGCTGACCGCCGATGATTTTGCGGAGGTTGCCGCGCCGTTGATCGAACGCCTGCGCGCGCCGGTGCTGCGGTCGCTGCGTGACGGGTCAACCAAGGCCGCCGATGTGTCGGAGATTGTGTTGGTCGGCGGCTCCACGCGGATGCCTTTAATCCGCAAGGCGGTGACAAAGCTGTTCGGGCGGTTCCCATCCTCGGCGGTGCATCCCGACCATGCCGTTGCGCTGGGTGCGGCGATCCAGGCGGGGCTGCGTGCGAACAACAGCGATCTGGATGAAATCCGCCTGACCGATGTGTGCCCCTTTACGCTGGGTACTGGGGTCGGCGATTATGCGCGCAATGGCCAGTATATCGGCCAAGCCTTTTGCCCGATTATTGAGCGCAACACCGTGCTGCCCGCCAGCCGCGTCAACACTTTCTCCAACGCCGATGACAATCAGAAACAGGTGGAGTTCAACATCTATCAGGGCGAATCGCGCAATTTGGCGGACAATATTCAGATCGGCTCGCTGACTGTCCCGATCCCACCGGGGCCGAAAAACACGGTGAAGTTGGAATGCCGCTTTACCTATGACACCAGCGGTTTGTTGGAGGTGGACGTCCATATTCCCGCCACCGGCGTAAAGAAACAGGTCGTCATTTACGACGCATCCGACCGCGAATTGGTCAGGAACCTCGACGCGAAGCGCAAGGAGCTGGAAAAGCTGAAAGTCCATCCGCGTGATGAGGCGGTGAATATGGCCGCAATGGCGCGCGCCGACCGATGCTATCAGGATCAGCTTGGCGATATGCGCGACTATGTCGGCGGGTTGATTAGCCAATATGTCGCCGCGCTGGAAAGCCAAGACCCGCGCACGATTGAGGCGGCGCGCGAGGAGTTGCACAAGCAACTCGACGCGGTTGAGGGGGAGCGGTTCTTGTGAGCTACGCGGACGGGGCGTTCCGGACTTTGGGGCTGGAGGAAACCGACGATGTGCGGGCGATCAAGCGCGCCTATGCCGCCAAGCTAAAGGCGATCAACCCCGATGACGATATCGCGGGGTTTCAGGCGTTGCGCAATGCGCTCTCCACCGCGACCGAATACGCCCGCTATCTGGCGGCGCGGGCGCAAGAGGGCGCGGGCGATGATGCGGATGAGGACGACGATTTTTACGATTATGATGAGGACAATTGGTCGCCGCCCATCCTCACCAAAACCCGCGCGGCGGATGGGGACGGGGCACAGCCCGCGTGGGACGCGGATGCCGAATTGGCGGCGCAAACGCCCTATGTGCCCACCACCGAGGAACGGCTTATCGCCGCCTTGCAGGCCGAGCAGCAGGCCTTTCCCGACCGGCCCCCGTTCGAGTCCGATGTGTCGGACGCGGTGCAGGCGGCGTACGACGCCTTGCTTGCCGATCCGGCGCATGAAACCGTGGATGGGCAGGAGGAATTGGAGCGTTGGCTCGCGCAAGTCCTGCCTTATTATGCGCCGTGGAGCGACGGCCTGATCTGGCGCGCGAGTTATCATTTCGGGTGGCATGCGGAACTTGATAAAGCCTATCCCAATTGGGCCTTCGCCACCGCCGCCCGCCGCGCGCGCGATGTGGGGGTGGTGGTGCAATTGTTGCAGCCGGATGATCCGGGGCACGCAGCGTTTATGACGTTGCGCAGCGACACCCCCCTTGAGCAATTATCCGCCGAGGCGAAGTTGCAAGCCGCCGATCTGCTGGCGCGGTTCCAAGTGCATACGCCCCAAGTGCAGGCGGTATTCAATCCCGAGCGTTTGGAACTGCTGCAAGAATTTCGCCCCGTTCGCGACATTTCGCCGGGTTGGAGTGCCGCGGGGATAAGCTGGTGGATGTGGTTGGCCATTGGGGGCATGTTCCTTAATGCCATTATCCGCTTGATAGGCAGCCTTTAATGCGCGGCGTAGCCGAGATGAACCCGCGCCTTAAAAAGGCACTCGGTCGAGCGTGGGAGGCCGTCCGCACCTATTATCCCGGATTTCGCGGACGGGCGACACGGCGCGAGTTGCTGATTGTTGTCGCGGGCAGCATTTTTGTCGCGATCGTCAACAGCGTTTGGGTGCCATCGTTATTTCCGATGTCCGCGCAAGTGAACAACGACGCGGTAAAAATGGCTGGTTTCGTTGGCATCGTGAATGTGTTGCTGCTTATGGTAGCAATATTGTCCGCCATGGTCCGCCGCCTGCACGATACGGGCAAAAATGCGTGGTATCTGTTGATCAGTTTTTTTCCCTATATCGGCATGGGGTTTTTGGTGTGGGCATTGCTCTCTGGTCCCGACGCAGGGGAGAATGAATACGGCCCCAACCCGCGCCACTAATCGCGGCCAAACACCACGCCGTCCATCAATTTGCGCGCCGTGCGGAGCAAGGCGGCCGACACCACCGCGCCGCCCGCGTCCAATTCG
>JBGSOJ010000042.1:0-4465 GCA_041739175.1 Sphingomonadaceae bacterium | reverse complement strand
AGGGGCAGGTGATTGATTGGCGCGCCGCTCGCTCCCTAAAGGGCGCTACGTTTCACACGAAGAGCACGAAGGAACGAAGAATACGAAGGAAATTTTACGCGGTTTTGCCGCAGGAAATAGGCAATTATTGCGTGGCTAAGGTTTATAAATTTTGCGCCATCGGGCGGCTGAATCGCCCCCTTCGTGACCTTCGTTCCTTCGTATCCTTCGTGTGAAACGACTATCCCGACCTAAAAAGGCCGCACAACCCCATCGATATTGCCCCTACCCACGGTCCTGATACGGGTCGGCAAGTCCCATGGCGGCCAGCGCCCGGATCTCCAAAGCCTCCATCGCTTCGGCGTCGGCGTCGCTGGTCTCGTGGTCGTAGCCAAGTAGGTGCAGCGTGCCGTGGACAATCAAATGCGCGGCGTGGGCGTCAAATGACACGCCCTTCTCCGCCGCCTCTGCCAAGCAGGTTTCATGCGCCAGGATCAGGTCGCCGATTAGGACTTCGCCGTCATCGGTGTTCGACAGTCCGGGCAAATCATCGGCATCAACCATCGGGAAGGACAAGACGTTGGTTGGCTTATCCTTATGCCGATATTGCAAATTCAGCGTCTGAACCTCCGCATCGGTGGACAAAGACACCGACAGCGACAGCGCAAAATCGCGCATCGTCAGGTCGGCAAAAGGCGTCTGCGCAAACGCCGCCGTCACTGCCCGATGGGCCAGCGCCTGCCAATGCGCCTCATTGCCCCATAGGGGGTCTAGGTCGAGGTCGATTTGCAGCATGTTGCGCCATTAATCCCGATTAATCGTCGCGCTGGCGTCGGCGACAACCATGAAACAGAAATCCATTTCGGGCAGCGTCAAATGCAAAAACGCATAGCGGTTGCCGCCAATCGGGGCCGACCAATAATCATCATCGTCGCGCGTGGACATTGTCTCCACGCCGTCAAATGTGCGCGCCACCGATTTGACTTGTTTTTCGTAATAGCCCTTCAACGCTAGGCATCCCGGCTTGGTCTCATTGCCGATTTTGGCAAAGGTCAGGCCGCCGTCGTTCGGATCAAAATGCATTTTGAGCGTATAGTCATAGCCATTGATCTTGGTCGTGCCCTCCGCCGCCTGCGGATAGTCCCATACGGTCAGGCTGGTGTCGGTGGCGTCGGTGGAAACGGCGTTGCCATTCGATGCCGCGATGACGGCATCGGCCTCCATGCCCCATTGCGCATAATCCCATCCGGTGGCGGGAAGCGGCGTGTCATCATTCGCCGCCACAGGCGCGGCGCAAAGGCCGAATATGGTCGCGGTCAAAATTGCTTCAAAACGCATGGCTCATCCCCCTGATTTTTTGATCGTAAAGTCCGCGTTTTCGTCTTCTAACGCGACATGACACGCCACCACTTTCGAGGACTCACCCACGACATAGGTAAGGCTGTACCGATTGCCGCTGCGTGGTTTCGCCCATTCACGTGAATAAAAGATAATGGCGCGTTGCGGGCCCAATGCCAAACGTTCGGTGTTGCGCTTTGTCGCGCCTAATTGGCGGACCGCATAAGCCTCCAGCGCGTCGCACGCCTTGCTTTCTGTCGCGGTTATTTTGACCATCGACAGCAGGTTGGTTGTCGGGGTGAAATGGTATTTCACCACATAGTCATGACCCAACATACGAATATCGCGCTCTGCGCCAAGCGGGTGGCCGCGCACGGCGAGGTCGGGCTCGTTCAGATTGCCCGCCCGCCCCTGATCGCTTAGCACCGCAAGCACCTCGGCAACGGTCATGCCCCATCGGGCATCGCCCCAGCCCCGGTCGCCGACAAGCGAGACCGCTTCTTCCGCCGCCGCCGGTGCGGCTATTGTGGCCACCGCCACGAGCATGATTCCCAAATGGCGCATCATTGTCCTCCCTCATACGCGTCTACAATGGCCCCCACCAAGGGGTGCCGCACCACATCGGCGCTGGTGAAGCGGCAGACCGTGATGCCTTCGATTCCCTCCACCCGCCGCACGGCATCGTTCAGGCCGCTGAACTGTTCGCCGCCGGGGATGTCGACTTGCTTCGGATCGCCGCAGATGACCATGCGGCTGTTCTGGCCGAACCGCGTCAGGAACATCTTCATTTGCGCCGCCGTGGTGTTTTGCGCCTCATCCAGAATGATGAACGCATCGGAAAGCGTCCGCCCGCGCATGAAGGCCAAGGGCGCGATTTCGATTTCGCCGCTGGCAATCCGCCGTTCGACCTGCTCAACCGGCAAAGTATCATGCAGCGCATCGTAAATCGGGCGCAGATAGGGATCGACCTTTTCCTTCATATCACCGGGCAGAAAGCCGAGCCGCTCACCCGCCTCCACTGCTGGCCGTGAGAGGACGAGGCGGTTGACCTGGCCGCTAATCAGCATCGCCACCGCCTGCGCCACCGCCAGATAGGTCTTGCCCGTCCCCGCCGGACCCAATGCGAAGATAATCTCATCGCGCTGCAACGCGTGCATATAGGGTTCTTGCCCGGGCGAACGCGGCGCGAGCGTTTTCAGGCGCGTGCGAATCATCACCGTCGGCGCGCGGCTCATATCGCGGCGGACAATCCCCTCCAGCGTGGGTTCCGCCGACATGCTGATCATTGATTGGACGAGTTCCGGTTCAATCCGTTCGCCGCGTTGGATCGCGGAATAAAGGCTGCTCAGCACATCGCGCGCGCGCGCGGCGGAATTGGCCTCCCCCTCAATCTGCACTTTTGCGCCGCGTGCGGAGATATAGACGCCCAGCCGGTTTTCAATCGTGACAAGATTGCGGTCAAATTCCCCAAACAAAGCCCCCATCAAATGCGGCTTATCAAAGGCGATTTCGAGCCGGGCCATATCGCCCGCCTGCGCCTGGGGTTTTTTTGACATAAGGGGCGAGTCTCCTAAGCGTTGATGCGCCGACTATCCGGTGGGGCGGGGGACAAGTCAAGCGGGCGTTGCATGACAGTGTGCAAGACAGGCGCTTAACCATGATTTAACCATCGTTTGCTAATTGCGTAATCATGAAAACGCTTCGCACCCTTGCCCTCGCCGCGCTATCCTGCGCCTGTCTCACCGCTTGCGATTCTGGCGAAAATCCGGACATTGCCGCCGCGACCGAAAGCCTCGGCCTGCCGCCGGTGAAGCAAGACCCGATTGCCAACAAACGCCATGCGCAGGCGGTGGCCAACATGCTGATCACCGAGGATGGCGACAACGCGCAAAGCAACACCGTAATTGCGGGCACCGCCGACTTGGATGGCGACGGCAAAGAAGAAATTTTGGCCTATATCATGGGGCCCAGCTATTGCGGTACGGGCGGATGCCAATTGCGCATTTTCAAATTTCAAGAAGTTGCCAACAACGGCATCGCCTTTACGCCGATTGCGAAGATGACGGTCGCTGACCTGCCCATTGGCATGTTGAACAGCAAGACCAATGGTTACGCTGACTTGGCGGTCACGGTGCGCGGTGGCGGCGGGTCGAGCGGGGTGGCTTTGGTCCCGTTTGATGGCGCGAATTATGCCGCCAATCCGACGGTTGAACCCGCCAAGCTGACCAAAGAGCCGAGCGCGATGATATTGTCCGCCGATGGCGACGCACATGGCAATGCGGTGCTGAAAATCGAAACACAAACGCAGGGCGCGGCGACACCCGCTGCGGCCCCGGCGGAATAATTCAAACCTCCCCATAATGGGGAGGTTTACATCGACCGCCCGCCTAAACCACCTTCACCGTCACGCTATTGGGGCCGGCATCGACAATATCGACGTCAACCATATCACCAACCGACAGTGTTGGGTCAACGATATGCGCGCTTTGTAGCCATGGGGTTTTGCCCATCAATTGCCCGTCGAGCTTCCCCTTTCGCTCCAGCAGGACCGTCGTGCGGCGACCCACGCTGGCCTTGTTGAAATCATGCTGGTCGTCGTTGAGTTGCGCCTGAAGCCTTTGCAGACGTTCGTCCATCACGGCGGCGGGGATTTGGTCGTCCATTGTCGCGGCGGGCGTGCCGGGGCGGGGGGAATATTTGAACGAGAAGGCGAGGGAGTAGCGCACCTCGCGCAGCAAACTCATCGTATCCTCAAAATCGGCATCGGTCTCGCCGGGGAAGCCGACGATGAAGTCGCCCGACAGCGCAATATCGGGCCGGACGGCGCGGAACCGGTCGAGCAGGCGCAGGTAAGAATCGCGCGTATGGCTGCGGTTCATCGCTTTTAAGATACGGTCGCTGCCCGATTGGACGGGAAGATGCAGGAACGGCATCAATTTCGCGTTCGACCCATGCGCGGCAATCAACGCGTCGGTCATGTCATTGTGGTGGCTGGTGGTGTAGCGGATGCGCGCGAGGTCAGGCATATCGGCCAATGCCTCGGCCAGCCCCTCCAACCCCACATCGCGGCCCCGCGCGTCCTGCCCGCGCCAGGCGTTGACGTTTTGGCCGAGCAAAGTGATTTCCTTCACCCCGCCTTCGACCAGCG
>JBGSOJ010000036.1:0-14090 GCA_041739175.1 Sphingomonadaceae bacterium | reverse complement strand
GCAGCATCGTGCCAAGGTTGCCGGGGTCGCGCAACGCCTGCGCCACCAACCAGATGTCGGCGCTGCTGCGGTCCAGCGACGCGAGCGCCACGCCGATTTCGCGGTACACGCCAATGACGGTCTGCGCATTGTCTTTACCGCTGATTTTGGAGAGAATATCGGCGCTGGTGGTTACCACTTGGCCGCCTGCGTTGAGCACGGCGTCCTCCAATTCATCAATCAAAGGATGGCCCGGATGATCGCCCGCAAGCCAAAGCATCTCAGGAATATGCCCGGCGTCGCGCGCCTCTGTCAGAATGCGCAGCCCCTCGGCCAGAAAGCGGCCATCGCGTTTGCGCCATTTCTTCTCGCGCAATGCGCGAATATCTTTCACCAATGGATTGGAAAAGCCGGTGATTTCGCGGCGGATTCCGGGGCGATTGTCCCTCTGATCGTTGCCGTCCATCAATCTTCGCCAAAGCCGTCCTTGATTAGACCCACCAATTTGGTGAGCGCACGGGTCGCCTCGGCTTCATCGGTGCTGGTCACCAGCACGGTTACCGTGCTGCCCATCGCTGCGCCCAGCATCATCAGGCCCATAATCGATGTGCCTGTGACGGTTGTGCCGTCCTTTTCCACTTGGGCCAGAAGGCCATCGGGCAGGGCGGCGACCATGTTGACAAATTTTGCACTTGCGCGTGCGTGGAGGCCGCGTTGGTTGATGATATTGACGCTCTCACTAACCGTTGGCATCATTCGCTCTCCAACAATTCGGAGGCGATGCGTATATATTTACGCCCAGCGTCGGCGGCGGCGTGAACGGCATCGTGCACCGACATCGACTTACGCGCGCTTTCCAACCGGATCAGCATTGGCAGGTTGACGCCCGCAATAACCTCCACCCGGCCAGCTTCCATCAACGATATTGCCAGATTGGAGGGGGTACCGCCGAACAAATCGGTTAAAATAATAACCCCGCGACCGCTGTCGACACGGGCAATTGCCTCGGCAATATCCTGCCGACGGCGTTCAACATCGTCGTGGGGCCCGATGCACACCGTCTCCAGCGCGTCTTGGTGGCCAACCACATGTTCCATTGCAACGACAAATTGTTCCGCCAAGCGGCCATGCGTCACCAAAATCATACCGATCATTTGTGCGGCTCATCCCTGCTCGTTGGTTCGCGATTGTTCAACCGCTGTATTGACGCCTTGCTCAAACGACTCAAGCACGGGATGTGACAAATTGCGGTGCGCGATGGTGGGCGAAAAGCCAGCGTCTTGCAACCATTTGCTCATTGTTTCGGCAACATAAACCGAACGATGCTTGCCGCCGGTGCAACCAAACGCGATATTGACATAGGCCTTTCCTGTTGCCTCATAGCGGGGCAACAGGAACAATAGCATCTCGAAAATCCGCTGCATGGACTCCTGAAACGCTGGGTCGGCGGCGACGAATGCGCCCACTTCGGCGGATAATCCCGTTTTGTTGCGCAAGCCTTTGTCCCAATGTGGGTTGCGCAAGAAACGCATGTCGAACATCAAATCGGCGTTATGCGGTACCCCGCGTGAAAAGCCGAAGCTGCTGATATGCACCGCCGTTCCTGCTGCCCCAGAAATCGCAAATTGTTCCCGCACCAACATTTGTAAGTCGTTCACAGACAGATTGGTCGTGTCGATAATCTGGTCCGCTTGGTCGCGGAAGGGCTGAACCAGCCGGCGTTCCTCAGCAATGCCGTCATAGGCGGGGCGGTCCTTGGCCAGCGGGTGCGGGCGGCGCGTCTCGCTGTACCGCCGTTCCAATTCCGCTCCGGAGCAATCCATGACCAGCAGGGACACATCCAACTCCTCCCGCCGTGCCAATTTATCGATGCGTTCCAACATTTTGATGGGATCATAGCCACGCGTGCGTGTATCAAAACCGACCGCAATGGGCGTTGCTGGACGATCATCCGCGTTTGCGCCGGGCAAATCAAACAGGCGATTGAACAACCGCACGGGGAAATTGTCGATGGTTTCCCAACCCAAATCGTCCAGCGTATTGAGCACCGTCGTTTTTCCGGCACCCGACAAACCCGTCACAAAAAGCACGGGCGTGCTGTAGGGCGCAACGCCATCGATGCTAACTTTCGGCTTTCGGTCAAGCATAATGCCTCCTATTCGCGCTACGGTTTCTATCGCGTTGGGTAGTTGGGTGCCTCGCGAGTGATCGTGACATCGTGCACATGGCTCTCACGCAATCCTGCTCCTGTAATTTGAACGAAGCGCGCGCGTTCGCGAAGGTCTTTGAGCGTTGCTGCGCCGGTATAGCCCATGGCAGCCTTTACCCCGCCGACGAGTTGATGGATCACATCGCGCGCTGGTCCCTTATAGGGGACTTGCCCCTCAATGCCTTCTGGGACGAGCTTCATTTGGTCCTTAATATCCGATTGAAAATACCGGTCCGCCGAACCGCGTGCCATCGCGCCGACGCTGCCCATGCCGCGGTAGCTTTTGTACGAACGGCCTTGGTACAAAAAGGTATCGCCGGGCGCTTCTTCGGTCCCGGCAAGCAAGCCGCCAACCATGACAGTGGAGGCACCTGCGGCCAAAGCCTTCGCCAAATCGCCGCTGGTCCGCAGGCCGCCGTCGGCGATGATGGGGATATTCGATTTCCAACCTTCCTCGGCCGATTGCATGACGGCGGTCAGTTGCGGCACACCGACGCCCGCGACCACACGGGTTGTGCAAATGGAGCCGGGGCCAATGCCAACCTTTACCCCATCCGCGCCCGCATCAATCAGCGCGCGCGTGGCGTCGGCAGTGGCCACATTGCCCGCAACGACTTGGGTATGCGGCGACAGTCGTTTTACCGCACGCAAGGCTTCTGCCACCATCGCACTGTGGCCGTGGGCTGTGTCGATTACGATTAAGTCGCATTCGGCCTCGATCAACGCTGCTGTCCGTTCCAAACCGGCATCGCCCACGGTCGAAGCCGCAGCGACGCGCAGCCGGCCTTGGTCATCCTTCGTCGCCTCCGGATACATCACCGCCTTTTCAATGTCTTTGACCGTAATCAGCCCAACGCAGCGGAAATCACCGTCAACCACCAGCAATTTTTCGATCCGCCGTTGATGCAACAACCGCCGCGCCTCTGCCTGGGTCACACCCGAATCAACCGTGGCGAGATTGTCGCGGGTCATGAGCTCATGCACCGGCTGCATCGGGTTTTCGGCAAAACGAACATCGCGATTGGTCAGGATGCCGACCAACTTACCCGACGCTTCCGTCACCGGAATCCCGGATATACGATTTTGCGCCATGATCGCTTGCGCCTCGGCAAGGGTTGCGTCGGGGGTGATGGTGATTGGGTTAACCACCATACCGCTTTCAAAACGCTTTACTTGGCGGACGGCAGCAACCTGTTCCTCAATCGACAAATTGCGGTGCAGCACGCCAATTCCGCCCAATTGCGCCATGACAATGGCCATATCAGCCTCCGTCACGGTGTCCATTGCAGACGAGATCACCGGGATATTCAGTTCAATGGCATTGGTAATGCGCGTGCGCGTGTCGGCTTGGCTAGGCACGATATCCGATGCGCCCGGTTGCAAAAGGACATCGTCGAAAGTGAGACCGATAGGAATATTCATGGGAGATTCGCCCGTCCGCTATGGCATGAGTGGTTCGTGGCGGTTCATGTAACCAAAGCGTGCTGGACTTGCCAGTGTTTACTTACCGGTTTTCACTTAAGGTTCAATTGTGGACTCGCGCTTGCGTCCCCCGCTACGCTTGGCACGGGCGGATACCGTTTAACATTCGCAAACGCGCGGCCCAAGGCGATGTGTAGACGAATATCCTGTATCGCTCCGCCCAATTCAATCGCCGCAGAATAATAATCGGCGGGGCTGTGATACGCGCTGTTCAAAAAAGCCGTGAGCGCGGCCTCGTCCCCATAGCTGCTGTTCACCATACGCGCGGGCAGACCAGCCTGCAAAAAGACCCAACCATCCTGCCGGTCGCGAAATGAATCGGATAATTCGTTGTTGGCCACGACATGCCCCAATTCGCCCATCACTTTTACGATCATCGCGTCCATTCGGTCACCTTGCGCGCCCACAATGGCGACCGGAGTGCCGGCGGGTGCGATGGCAAGCATGTCGAGATTAAAAATCGCCTGCACCTTATCAGGATGGACGGGCATGGCGTTGTATAGTGCTTTCGCCCCCGCAAAACCGTGCTCCTCGCCCGTTGTCGCGATAAAATATATGTCGCGGTCATGCCGCTCGGCCGACAATGCATCAGCGATTTGCAGTAACGCAGCGATACCACTGGCGTTGTCGATTGCACCCGGGCACACGATATTGGCCACGCCAATTCGCGGCGCGCATTGCCCGAGGTGGTCCCAATGCGCAATAAACAGCACCGCGCCAGCACTTGGCCTTTTGCCTTTGATCACGCCGCCGATATTGTTGCTTTGCACCGTCTCTATGCGCGTCTGCAGTGATATTGCCATTGTCGCGCCCAAAAACTCCCCCGCATAGCCGGGCAGGGACGATCGCAGCATCAATTTGTCCCAATCTTTACCCAGCAAGCTGACAAGCGCGACCGCGCGTTCCTCGGCCATCACGCCGATGAACGCGGTGCGATTGGGAACCACAGCGTTGTCGATCACCGGTTCAAAGAAATGGGTACGTTGCAAGGGGCTAGAGAGTGCAGCAAAAGCCGCCCGCCCGCGTACTATTTCGACTACGCCAAGCACGCCCTGCGCCGACAATTTCGTTTCGCGTGCGGCACGCTCACGCGTGGTGGCGGCGGCTTGGACAAGAACCACTGCGCCCGAAAGATTTTGGCCGCCAATATCCGCCGTATCGCCGCGTCCAATGAAGTATATTGGCGCTGCTTTGGCCTCCACAATCTCCTGTGTGCCGACAAAAATGAGTTGTCCTTGCGGAACCGCTAGCGGCGCCTTGCCTTTACTATAGCGAACTTCGTGCCCGATTGGCGCGCGCTTTTGCAAATTAACCGGCTGAGCCCATCCTGCGCGTGTGGTTTGTTCATTCGTCGCAAAAGCCGGGGAAAGGCCAGCCTTACCAAATCGATTGATCAGGAAATCCGCCACCGGCGTTTCGGCAACACCGCCGGGCTCACGACCCATCATATCTGGAGCGGAGAGGTAGGCAATGTCCGCCCGCAAATCGGCTTCTGAAAGCGGCGCGACTTTTGGCGCATGTACGCAGCTGGCGATCATAAATGCCAACAGCGTCAGGCACATGCCCTTCCAATTCATCATCCGCCGTCTCCGGAACGAAAGGCGTCGGATTGCGCGACAATTGCCCGCGCCGCCGCCACATGCATTGCCTCAATCATTCGCCCGCGAAAACGTTCCGCCCCGCCTTTTGCCGCTTCAATTAAAGCAAGCGCATCGTCGATCTGCGCGCGCGTGGGTGAGAAGATTCGGTTGATGGGTTCGATTTGTTTGGGATGGATTGCCGTCTTGCCCGTAAAGCCAAACTGGCGCGCCTGCACGGCTTCCAATTCCAACGCAGATGTCTCGTCCAGCGCATTATTCACGCCATCCAGAACGGCCTTACCCGACGCCCGCGCGGCCATGACAATCATCTGTAGCGCCAGACTTAAGCCATCTCGCCCTGAATTCAGATCAAGTCCCAATTCCGCCGCCAAATCGTTTGTTCCTGCGAATAGACCAACCACCGCAGGATGCGCCGCAATTGCGCGGGACGCGTATAACCCCGTGCAGGTTTCGATCATCGCGATGATTGGCTTTTCGCACGCGGCCCAAGCGGCGTCTAAGGCCGCGATGTCCTCAACCTTTGGCAGTACCAGCAGATCAGTGTTGCTCTGTGCAATCGCTGCCAAATCATCCGCATGATGAAGACTACCCGCTCCGTTTGCGCGAATGGCATTGAGGCGCGGTCCAAACTGCGCCGCCGCCGAAATCGCGGCGTTCCGTGCCGTGTCTTTTTCCGTATCGCGTACCGCGTCCTCCAAATCGAGGATGATCAAATCTGCCGCGAGGTTGGGGACTTTTGCAATGGCGCGCGGGTTGCTGGCAGGCATGAAAAGCGCGCTGCGCACGCCCATCAGGCGCAGCGACATTTCCGAATGCACAAAAACCTGATTAATCGCTTTTTCCCCGCTTTTGGCTGTGCCGCTTATTGGTTCGCAGTGATTGCGCAAACGCGGGCGGGGTGCAAACGTAAAAAAGGCGAGAGCGACAATTTTGCGTCCCCACCCTGCTTTCTGCGCAACAGGTGCGCAATTATGATTTGAAGAAGCCACCAATCATGTCGGTAACATCATTGATTGGATTGCCGTCGCCATCACGGTCGATAAATCCGGTGACACTGCTCAACATTCCACCTTCGCCGGTGAGCGAAGCCAGCAGTCCGTCTTGGCCGTCCATACCCAATTTTTCGGCGAGCGACGGCAGCAATCCCTCCAGTTTGGAGGCATCAACGCCGGTTTCGGCCGCCGCATTTTGCACGGCTTCGGCAGGATTTTCTCCGCTCGATAATTTGGAAAACAACGACTCGCCGCTTTGTTTCAGTTCATCGGCGCTCATGCCAATTTTACCGGCCAGCTCGTCGATATTGACGACTTTGCCCAATTGGCCAAAAATTCCGTCTAGCACGCTCATAGAGACTCCCCCTTTTGTAAAGATCAGCCGCGCATTTTGCCGGCCATGCCGATGATATCGTCAAGCGGATTGCCGTTGCGGTTGAAATCCATCATGCCGACGAGAGAACCCAAACCGCCGCTGGCCTGCTGTTGGCCACCGCCCAGTACCGCACCGACCAAGTCGCCAAGGCCGCCACCGCCGGATTGGGCAGCAGTTCCTTGCCCCTTTGCGAGATAACCCATCACCAACATTGCCAGAATAGGCAGCATTTTTTTCAACAAATCGCTGCTAACACCGGTTTGCGTCTCGGCCTGTGCCGCGACTTGGCGGCTGACATCTTTTGACCCAAAAATCTGACCCAAAATGTCATTGCCTTTTTCAACGGGCGTTGGTTGCGAACCAAGCACAGCGTCGAGCAATCCACCGGCAGCGCCCGATCCTCCCAACATACCAATCAATCCACCGAGCCCACCCTGCGGTGCATTTTGTTGCTTCGCAAAGCCGCCCAAAATGGCTGGCAACAAAGCAGCAGCGCCCGACGTCGCGGTTTGCTCATCGACACCCAATTCGCGCGCAATCGATCCAATTTCGCCACTTTTTTGCAACAAATCCATCATATTCATATACCAAATCCTCCAAATGAATTGGGCCAGAATGTGCGCTGTTGTCACTCATGATGCAAGAAGGCTTTACATCCGGTGCGGTAAATTTGTCCGAATTTACACGTGATCGTGCAATACGCCTTATCGTTGCAGCAATTTCGCACTACGCTTATCAATAAGCGTAAGGAGGAGTGATTCGACTCTGCGTTCCATACGCCCATCTGTTTAAAGAAAGGACAGACCAATGGGTATTTTTAGCACCATCAAGAACGCCATTTTCGGCGGTGGCGAAGACGAGAAAAAGGCAGAAGCACCTGTTGCCGCGCCTGAGGCTCCTGTTGCTGCCCCGGCACCCGTTGCCGCACCTACGCCCACACCAGCGCCCGTTGATGTGGCCGCTATGCTTGATGCGAAAAATGAGGGCAAAAACCTTAACTGGCGCGGTTCGATCGTTGACCTGATGAAACTGGTCGGCATGGAATCCAGCCTGTCGGAGCGCAAAGAGCTTGCAACCGAACTCGGTTACACAGGCGACTTGGACGGCAGCGCGGAAATGAATTTGTGGCTGCACAAAGCGGTTCTGAAAGAGCTCGCTGCAAATGGCGGTCATGTGCCCGCTGATTTGCTCGATTGATTTTCGCCAATCCTTCTCTGGTGGGCGGGGAGGGCAACTTTCCCGCCCATTTTTGTGCCTAAAGGTGAGGGGCGGTCCTGCTTACTGCAGGCCGCCCCTTCGTTCCCTCTCCAAACTTGTGTCAGCTAGGCAGCCACTAACGCTGCCTCGCGTACGCCCGCGTCTACATAGTTCTCAAATTGCGTGAAGTTATCGACGAATAGGTTGACCAGCTTCGCTGCCGTTGCATCATAATCCGCGCCATCGGCCCATGTGCAGCGTGGGTCGAGAATCGCGGAATTCACGCCGGGAACGGTGACGGGAACCTCAAATCCGAAATTGGGATCGATGCGGAATTCTGCATCATTCAGGCTGCCGTCCAAGGCGGCATTGAGCAGAGCGCGCGTCGCCTTAATCGGCATCCGTTTGCCCACACCATATTTTCCGCCAGTCCAGCCCGTGTTTACAAGCCAGCACGTGACGCCAGCATTGGCAATGCGCTCTTTTAACAAATTGCCGTAAACGCTGGGGTGGCGGGGCATAAACGCCGCGCCGAAGCAAGTGGAGAAGGTTGCCTCCGGCTCAGTCACGCCGATTTCCGTGCCCGCGACCTTAGCGGTATAGCCCGATAGGAAGTGATACATCGCTTGATCGGGCGTTAGGCGCGAGATTGGCGGCATGACGCCAAACGCATCGGCGGTCAGGAAAATGACGTTTTTCGGCACCGGTCCCAAATTGTCCTTCGACGCATTGGGGATGAAGTCGATGGGGTAGGCCCCGCGGCTGTTTTCCGCCAAAGTCGCGTCGGCAAAGTCCAATTCGCGCGTCGCATCATCCATCACGACATTTTCAAGGATCGTGCCGAAACGCCGCGTGGTGGCGAAGATTTCTGGCTCGGATTCCTCCGACAGGTTAATCATCTTCGCGTAGCAACCGCCCTCAAAATTGAACACCGCGCTGTCGGACCAGCCGTGTTCGTCATCGCCAATTAATGTGCGCGAGGCGTCGGCGGAAAGCGTCGTCTTGCCGGTGCCAGACAGGCCAAAGAATAAGGCGGTGTCGCCTTTCGGACCAATATTGGCGCTGCAATGCATCGGCATCACGCCTTGCGCAGGGAGGAGATAGTTCAAAAGGCCAAACACGCCCTTTTTCATTTCGCCGCTATATTGCGTACCACCGATCAGGATCAATTTCTCGGTCAGGTTCACCACAATCACGGTATCGCTGCGGCAACCGTGGCGCTCAGGATTCGCGGCGAAGCTAGTCAGATAAATGATGGTGTATTCCGGCGCAAACGCCGCCAATTCCTCCGCCGTAGGGCGGACCAGCATCGTGCGGATGAATTGGCTGTGCCATGCCAGTTCATTAATAACGCGCACATTGACGCGGTAATCCGCCTGCGACCCGCCGAACAAATCTTGCACGAAAAGTTCTTCCTTTTCCGCGACGGCGGCGAGGAAGTCCGCTTTCAAATTCGCAAAATGCTCCGGCGACATGGGTTGATTGATCGGTCCCCACCATGCGTTATCCTCGGTGGTCGCATCGCGGACGATATATTTGTCCTTGGGCGAGCGGCCCGTAAATTTACCCGTATTGACCACCAGCGGGCCTTCCTTCGCCAATTTGCCTTCACCGCGCGCCAAGGCGACCTCAACCAAATGGGCTGTTGGCAAATTCCAATACAGCTTTGCCTTGGTTTCAATGCCCTGCTGGGAAAGGTCGGCATGGGTGCGATTGGTCATGGCGCAAAGTCCTTACTCTTGGCGAATGGGACGCGACAAAGTCGACCGGGCCATTCTTGGATTTATCGGCATCTTGCATAGGTATGCAGGAATGTGATGCGCCGTTAACCGGCATTTGCGCTGCGGTCAATTGCTAAGCGAACCTATACGACCAAAATACCTCACCGAGGCCCATAATGCGAAGGGCGCAAGTTCGCCGAGTTTACGCCAAGAGTGCCTATAATCCGAGCACTGCCTCCAATCGCCTTCGCGGACATGCGATTTTTGGGGGTGGCGTCGCGGTTGCGGGCGCTTTAAGATTATCAACCGAAAATAGGATGAAATCTGCGACGATGCAAAACTCCGCGCTACCTTTAAGCCCGCCGACTATCGCTTTGGTCGACGACGATCGCAACATTTTGACGACATTGTCGATCGCGTTGCAGGCGGAGGGTTTTGTGACCCGGGTGTATCAGGACAGCGAATTGGCGCTGAAAGCGTTGCTCGACAACCCGCCCAATCTTGCCATTTTCGATATCAAAATGCCGAAGATGGATGGACTTGAGTTGCTGCGCCGGTTGCGGGAGAAATCGGCGTTGCCGGTTATTTTCCTCACCAGCAAAGATGAGGAGTTGGACGAAGCCCTTGGCCTTGCGATGGGCGCCGATGATTATGTCGTAAAGCCGTTTTCACAGCGGTTGTTGGTCGCCCGCGTGCGTGCGATTTTGCGCCGCGCCAGCCTGAATGCTTCGCCGGCCGATACCGAGGAGGATTTGCCTGACCCCATCGTACGCGGCGCGCTGATCATGGATCCCGCACGGCACAGTGTGACATGGAACGGAACCCCTGTCAGCCTTACGGTCACCGAATTCTTACTGCTCGAGGCACTCGCCAACAGGCCCGGCGTCGTTAAAACGCGTAGCCAGTTGATGGATGCGGCCTATCAGGATGACGTTTTCATCGACGACCGCACAATTGATTCGCATATCAAACGCCTACGCCGCAAGTTTCGGGAAGTGGACGGCGAATTTGCTGGCATCGATACGCTCTATGGGGCTGGCTATCGCTTCAATCTGTCATGAGTCGTTTCGCCGTTGACTTGCAAAAGGAACCGGGTTCCTTTTTGATTCGCGTCTCAAACCGCATGTCGCTGACCGCACGCATTCTGGCGGTCAACATTCTAGCGGTGTTGGTCGTAATCGCCGGACTTTTGTTTTTGGACAGCTATCGCGAGCGCTTGTTTACCGAGCGCGGTCGTGCGGCCCAAAATGCGGCGGTTTTGCTTGCTGCGGTCAGCGACATGCCGTCAGTACCCATCCGCGCCGTTATGCTGGCGGAGGCACGCGCAAATCACTCGCGCGTGCGCATATATGGCCGAACAGGCGATCTGTTGGCCGACAGTGCGGCGATGGGCGAGCCTGGCTTTGTGCTCTCTCCGCCAGATACGGAATTGCTTCAACGTGCCGCACGGCAGCTTGATTTGCTGATTGACGGATTGCTTTTGATTAACCGGCCCGCCGTTTTTCGGGAGCCTACGCAATCAGGCCTAACCGCTTGGCCGCGATTGGCCGCAATGCAGCCAGGCAATGCTGCAAGCCAGCCGTTTTATGCGCCCGACGTCTCCCCCGTTTTCGTCGGCATGGCGCGCAGCAAGAGCGGCGATTTTTATGTCGCTGTCATCCGCAATCCGACCGAAGTGCGACGCCTGATACGGGACCAGCGGTTTAACATATTGGCCGCCGCTGGGCTGGCGCTTTTGGTATCCGTCGCTCTGTCGCTGTTTTTGGCGCGAACACTGGTCCGACCATTGCGCGAATTGATGCTGGCGGCGGTGAAGGTACGGCGCGGGCGTGCGCGGGAGGTCTCGGTGCCCAGACTGCCGCAACGGCGTGACGAGATCGGACTGTTGGCGCGCGCTTTGTCGGATATGAGCCTTACTTTGCGCGACCGCATTGATGCGACCGAGGCGTTCGCCGCCGATGTGGCGCATGAAATCAAGAACCCATTGGCGTCGCTTCGCAGCGCACTGGAGTCGATTCGGCGTATTGAAGATCCGGGCTTGCGTGCCGAACTGCTGGCCATTGCAGAAGACGATGTGCAACGAATGGACCGAATGATCAGCGACATTAGCGATGCCAGCCGTGTCGACTCCGAACTGTCGCGCGCGCGGTTTGAGTCGATCGACATGGGCACCATGATTGAACAAATCGTATCCGCCCGTATGGCGCGTCCGTCACCCGAACAAGCCGCGCGCCATGTGAAAGTAACTTTTGCGCGCCCACGCAAAGGCGTTGCAATTGTCCTGGGTGAGGATATGCGCCTCGCTAGGGCGCTCGACAACCTTATCGACAATGCCATCAGCTTCGCGCCGATCGGCGGTTTGGTGGAGGTCAATGCGGAAGTTATCGGCGAAGAAGTCGTGATTCGCGTGCAGGACGATGGCCCCGGCGTTCCGGCATCTGCGCGCGAGTCCATTTTTCGTCGCTTTTACTCCAACCGGCCCAACAGCGAAGGCATCGAGACGCCAGATCGGCACAGCGGTCTTGGCCTCGCTATTGTGCAGACCATCGTTCAGGGGCATCTTGGCCAGATAGATGTCCGTGACCGCAATGACGGTCAGGCGGGCGCACTGTTTGAAATCCGTCTGCCATGCGCCGATTGCGACGACTCGGCGTGAGCGCTGCTGGCGAACCAATCGTTGCGGGCTTCGTACATGGCACCGCCGTGGTATGGCCGAACATTGGGACAGCCGCGCTGTTGCTTGGCCCATCGGGTAGCGGAAAAAGCGATTTGGCGTTTCGGCTCATTGATCGAGGGTGGCAATTGGTGGCCGATGATCAAGTGCTGCTGTCGGCCAAAGACGATGCTATATTCGCGACCGCTGCGGAGGAACTGACCGGTAAACTGGCTTTGCCGGGCCTCGGCATTCTTTCTGTGCCATGCGTCCAATCAGCGGCCTTGACGCATATTGTCCATTTGCAAGCAACCGCCCCGCGCTTTCCGCTTGACCGGCAACGCCAAACCGTGTGCGGCTTGTTGCGTCCAATAATCTTTATCGATGGGCTGGCCGCGAGCGCGCCGATGCGCGTTGAAGCATTTGTGAAAGGTGCACAGATATGACCCCCGGTGCACGCGTGGCAGCCGCCATGGAAATTTTGGACCTCATTATCGCTGCCGCACGCGATAACGGCCCGTCGGCTGACCGAATCATCGCCGATTACTTCAAAACCCGTCGCTACGCAGGGTCGAAGGACCGGCGTGCGGTTCGAGAATTGGCGTGGGAGGCCGTACGCCTTTTTGGCAACCGGCCCGTTTCCGCGCGTGCGATCATGGCGACGATGGCTGACAGCGATCCCGATTTGGCAGCGCTTTTTACGGGCGAGGGCCATGCGCAACCACCAATCACCCCTGTCGAACCGCGCGCTACCGGAGGGCCCGTGCCGGATTGGCTCGTTTCGCAATTGGCACAGCCAGAGGGCGGCATCAATTTCGCCAATTTGTTGGACCGCGCCCCCCTCGATTTGCGGGTTAATCGGCTGCGCGGAACCGTGGCGGAGGCGCAGGCCCATTGGCCAGAGGCCGTGCCATTGCCCGACGCGCCCTTTGCCCTGCGTTTGCCAGCGGGCGCGGCGGTTGAACAAAGCGATGGCTATCGCGATGGACTTTACGAAGTACAGGATTTGGGTAGCCAACTTATTGTTGCCGCATGTCAGGCTGGGCCGGGGATGAAAGTGCTGGATTTGTGCGCCGGGGCAGGGGGAAAGACGCTTGCATTGGCCGCCGACATGTGTGGACCCGGCGACGGTTTCCTAATGGCGACCGACACCGCGCGTGTACGCTTGGACGAGTTACCGCGCCGCGCCGAGCGGGCGGGGGCCAATATCGACGTTCGCCTGCTTAATGGAGGACAAGAAGCCGAGGCATTAGCCGACATGCACGCCAATTTCGATGTTGTGCTGATCGATGCACCGTGTTCGGGTACTGGCACATGGCGGCGCAATCCCGAAACCCGATGGCGATTGACCGAGGAGAGGTTGCGGCAATTGACGCATACGCAATCCATGTTGCTTGATATCGGTGCCGCCTTGGTTCGCCCCGGTGGTGCATTGGTCTACGCGGTATGTGCGTTGACCGAGGCTGAGGGCGCGGGGCAACTTGCGCTTTGGCTTGCCGCTCACCCCGAATTCATTCCAGATGTTTTGCCATTTTCCGCTGGACGCCCGTATGGAGCCGGAACTATTCTAACGCCGTGCCATGACGGCACCGATGGATTTTATGTCGCGCGACTGAAAAAAATCGGTTAGCAAGTCCTATGAATGTGCCCGATTGGCCCCGTATGAAGGATTGGATTATGCGTTTTTCTCCGCCCGCGATCGCTTTGGCCTGCACCTTGGCTCTGGTCAGCTCGGTTAGTTTTGCCCAAACGCGTTACCAGCCAACGGCCGGTTCAAACGCGCTTTTGCAGAAGGGCGTTGAGGCGCAGGATGCGGGTGATTTCGACGCGGCGTATGATTTTTATGAAAGCGCGCTGGTTAATGATCCGCGTAATGCCAT
>JBGSOJ010000365.1:0-3541 GCA_041739175.1 Sphingomonadaceae bacterium | reverse complement strand
GGGTTGATCCCCGAATTGCCCAGCCGTGCGCGCGGCTATTTGCGCAATCGCCGCGATTTGGGGCCGAAGGCCATGGCGATGCTCGATCGATGGAAGTCCGCTGATTTTCGGCTGCCCCCTGTGGTCAGTTTGGCCGAACACCGTCGGCCCGAGACGCCGCCTGCCGCGCCCCCGGTCATGGAACCGGCGCCAGACGCACCACCCTCTGCGCCCGAAGCCCATGCAGAGGCAAATAGCACAGAAGCGGCGCAGCCTTCTCCGCCAACGGATAGCATTGCGCCCGCGCCCCTGATCAGCCAACCCATCGCCGAAAACCTTGTGCCCAACGTGCTTCCGCTTCAAAAGGAGGGATTGCAGGATATCGGCCGTATCTTGAGCCGTATCGAACATTTGCGGCGGCAGCGGGCACAGTTGGATGCGCCTTATTTGCCGCTCGACGGCGCATTTGACGACGCCGCCGACACCGCGCTGGATTCGTTCCGGTTTGCAACCGACGATGGCGGTGTCATTGTCGCCGCCGACTTGCCGCAAAGCAGCGCGATTGTGGGGATCGCCATTCATGAGCCTGCCTTTGACGACGTCGCGGGCCCTGATGCTTATGCGGCAGCGGCGTTTCAGCAGCGGATGCCGATTGATAATGCGCGCATGCGGCTGCTCGCTCCCGCCGCGATTGCCGGCGATTGGCGTATCGAGGCAGAGCCGGTTTTTGACGCCGATAGTGGGCGCTTCCGCGGCTATTCGGGGCAGATGCGGCGGCCGAATTGTGCCGAGGACGCTGTGCTATCCGATGACGCGGCGGCGCGGCAGGCGGACCAGTTGCAACAATTGCTGCACGAATTGCGCACGCCATTGGGCGCGATCATTGGCTTTGGTGAGATTATTGAACAGCAATTGTTCGGTCCCGTGTCTCACGACTATCGCGAATTGGCGATGAGCATATTGGAGGATGCCCACCGGTTGCTCGACAGTTTCGATGATATGGCAATGGCGGCCCGATTAGAAAACGGCACGATGCGCACGCAGGCTGGGCAGACCGATGGCGATTGGCTGTTTGATCGCATCGCCGGGCGGCTGCAAACACTGACCGATGTGCGCGGAGTCATCCTGAACCTGCAAAAGGCCGAGCCGTTGCGCCCGTTCGCGCTCGACACCGCCGCTGTGGAGCGGATTTTCACCCGCTTGCTTTCCGCCGTCGTGCTGGGCGCGGAGCCTAAGGAAGTGGTCGAGACCCGCCTGCGCACCATCGTCGGCGTCCGACCCGTCAATCTTTACCGCGTGGAATTGCCAAGCCGCCTCAACGGTGCAAGCGAGGATGAGCTTATCAATATCGGGCAGGCAAATGAAGAGGATAGCAAGGCCGCCGGTCCATTGCTTGGCCTTGGCTTTTCCCTCCGTTTGGTGCGCAGCCTGGCGCGCAACGCAGGCGGAGATTTACGGTTTGACAAGGACGCCATGCTATTGTCGCTTCCTGCCCTATCGGAAAGCCGGTTTGGTACCTGACCTTTTGTAAGGACGTAACACCATTTCATGGGCTTGCACTGGCCATCTCTCCCCGGTTTTGATGTGATGGAGCAGGGTTCAAATCATTGGAGCCTGAGCGATGGTGCGCGGCTAGACCTCAACCATGATGGCGTGCAGTTTCTGATTACGGTCGATACCGAGGAAGCGTTCGATTGGAACGGGCCCTTCACCCGTGATCAGCATAGCGTCTCGCACATTCCGGCGGTGCTGGATTTTCAGGAAATTTGCGATGCGGCGAGGGTTAAGCCGGTCTATATGGTCGATTATCCCGTTATCGCCGACACGGTGGCGGCGGACCTTTTTCGCGGCTTGGTGGAAGAGGGCAGGGCCTTTGTCGGGGCCCATCTGCACCCATGGGTGACCCCGCCGTTTGACGATTCGATTAGCCGCCGCAACAGCTACGCCTGCAACCTGCCGGAGACGGTGGAGCGAGACAAAATGCTGTTCATGTTGGACAGCATGGACCGCACATTTGGCTTTGTACCGATGATCTTTCGGGCTGGACGATACGGCATTGGGCCGAACACAGCGGAGGTGTTGGCGGAAAACGGTGTCGCTTTTGACAGCTCCGTTCGCGCCTATTTCGATTACAGTGCCGAGGGCGGCCCCGATTTTCAGGCCAGCTCCGTCCGTCCCTATTGGATAAAACCGGGCGTGCTCGCCGAATTGCCGCTGACCAGCGTATTCGTCGGTCCATTGCGCCAATTTTCGCCACGCCTGTTTGGCAAAGACAGCAACCCTGCGCTGATGCGCGGGGTGTTTGCCCGCACCGGCTTGCTGTCGCGGATTGCGTTCACGCCCGAGGGCGTCGGCGTGGCGGACATGAAGCGCGGAATTGACCGCGCGTTGGCCGATGGCTTGCCGTTGCTCAATCTTTCGTTTCACTCCCCAAGCCTTGAGCCGGGCAACACCGCCTATGTCCGAACCGCGAAAGAGCGTGCCGCATTTTTGGATTGGTGGCGGGAGATATTCGCTTATCTGGCGCAGCGTGGCGTAACGCCCGCTGAACTGCCCAAGTTGTGGGCGGCGGTGACGCGATAGATATCCGTGCATTTTGTCGAAAAAGGCGCTTGTGCCTTTGGCCACCCTTGCGCTAGGGGACGCGAATGGGCGGGGCCTGTAGCTCAGTTGGTTAGAGCTGGCCGCTCATAACGGCTAGGTCGCGGGTTCGAGTCCTGCCGGGCCCACCATTTTTTGGCTTTTTTATGAAAGGCCATGTTTGACATTGTTCCCGATGCCGTGCATGGGGCGATCATTGGCAAAGGGCGACAGGCCGCCCTTACCGCCACCCAGTCGGGGAGTAGCGCAGCCTGGTAGCGCATCTGGTTTGGGACCAGAGGGTCGCAGGTTCGAATCCTGTCTCCCCGACCATTTTTCAAAGCAATCCGCCATGGCTCTTGGATGTGACGCGGTGTGGCGTATTCCAAATCGGGTGCCGCGATTTGTGCGTGGCCTATAGCTACGCGCTTTTGGCTGGATCACCGGACGCGGTGCGGAAGGCCAAGTTTGGTTCGGGCCGCACGACAAATGCAACGCCGCGAAATCGATTATAGTGGCCAAGCCCTCACCTTTGTGAATTGAAAAGGCGGCTAATTTTGGCCATAGCTTACCGACCCTTCGCCAATATGCGCCCAGGCGTTTACGCCGACGCCGGAGAGATCATGATGATCGTTACCACTTCTGCGCCCGAATGGCTTGAGATCAACTTTGACGGGTTGATTGGGCCAAGCCACAATTTCGCAGGCCTAAGCCATGGCAACATCGCCAGCGCCAGCCATGCGGGGCAGGTCAGCCACCCGCGCGCGGCGGCTTTGCAGGGGTTGGACAAAATGCGGCTGATGCTGGGCCTTGGCCTGAATCAGGGGTTTTTGCCGCCGCTGTTTCGGCCCAATACGGCGTGGCTGCGCAGCATGGGCTTTGCCGGTGATGACGCCGACGTGTGCGCAGAGGCAGCGGCCAGCGCGCCGCATCTGCTGCATATCGGATGCAGCGCATCGGCGATGTGGACCGCCAATGCTGC
>JBGSOJ010000357.1:0-9739 GCA_041739175.1 Sphingomonadaceae bacterium | reverse complement strand
GCGTTGCTGGTGCAGGGCGCAGTGGCGCTGACGCTGGCCGTGTTGACGATGCAGGATGCGATCAGCCTGCCGGTGATTTACGCCGTGGCGGTCGTGTTGGGCATTTGCCGCGCGTTTTATGGCCCGGCGAGCAATGCGCTGGCCCCCAATCTGGTGCCCGCCGCATCGCTGCCGCGCGCGATTGCGCTGTCCACGATTGCGTGGCAAGTCGGCGTGATTGCGGGTCCGGGGATAGCGGGGCCGCTGTATGCTATTGACCCCGCCGCGCCGTATTTCGTCTTTGCCGGCATGTTAAGCGTGGCGATGCTGGCGATGTTTGCCATCGGCCCCGTCGCGCGCGCCGCGATTGATAAAAGCCGCCATCCCCTCCGCCAAGTCGCCGACGGCATGGCCTATGTGTGGACCAACAAATTGGTGCTGGGCGCGATAACATTGGACCTGTTCGTGATGTTCCTCGCCGGGGCAACGGCGATGATCCCCGTCTTTGCCCGCGATATATTGGATGCGGGCGCGCTGGGTCTGTCGCTGCTGGCGGCGAGCCCCGCGATTGGCGCGGTGATTGTCGCAACGATTTTCAGCTTCAAGCCAATGGGGAAGAATGTCGGCAATGTCATGCTGATCGCTATGGTGGTGTTTGGCGCGGCGACGGTAGGTTTCGGCCTTTCGCGCAACCTCTATCTATCCATGGCCTGCCTCGGCGTGGCGGGCGCGGCGGATATGTTCAGCGTCTATGTGCGCAGCAGCCTGATCCAACTGCACACCCCCGATGACAAGCGCGGGCGGGTGAGCGCGGTCAGCCAAATGACGATCAGCGCGTCGAACGAGTTCGGCGATGCGATGACCGGTGGCCTTGCCCTGCTGATTGGACCTGTCGCGGCCATTGTCGCGGGCGGCGCGGGGGCCATATTGGTAACAGGGCTGTGGAGCCGGTTGTTCCCGCAAATCGGCGCGGCGAAAACCTTTGACCCACCCGCCGCCGTGACCATAATGGACGAACAAGCGCGTGAGAAACAGGCCCCGATTTAAGGAGATATTGCGATGAAAGCCCAATCCGTCCTCGACACCATCGGCAACACGCCGCACATCCGCCTCGCCCGGCTGTTCCCCGACCATGAGGTGTGGATCAAATCGGAACGCGGCAATCCCGGCGGATCGATCAAGGACCGCATCGCTCTCGCCATGATACAAGCGGCGGAGGCGGACGGGTCCCTGCAACCCGGCGGCACGATTATTGAACCGACCAGCGGCAATACTGGTGTCGGCCTCGCCATGGTCGCAGCGGTTAAGGGGTATAAATTGGTCCTCGTCATGCCCGAAAGCATGAGCGTTGAGCGGCGGCGGCTGATGCTGGCGTACGGGGCGACATTCGACCTCACACCGCGCGAGAAAGGCATGAAGGGCGCGATTGAGCGCGCGATGGAACTGGTCGCCGCAACGCCGAATGCTTGGATGCCGCAGCAGTTTGACAATCCCGCCAATGTCGCGGTGCATGTCGCAACGACGGCGCAGGAAATTCTGGCCGACTTTGCCGACACGCCGCTGGATTTTATGATCACCGGCGTGGGTACCGGCGGGCACATCACCGGCTGCGCCGAAATGCTGAAGGCGCATTGGCCCGATATGAAGGTGTTGGCAGTCGAACCCGCCGCCTCGCCCGTTATCTCGGGCGGACAACCGGGGCCACACCCGATTCAGGGGATTGGCGCGGGCTTCATCCCATCAAACCTCCACACGCAAAGCATCGATGGCGCGGTGCAGGTGGATGCTGAGGCGGCCAAGGACATGGCACGGCGGGCAGCGGCGGAGGAAGGCTTGCTGGTCGGCATCTCATCGGGCGCGACATTGGCGGCGATTGCACAAACGATGCGCGGAAAGCCGCTTGGCACGCGGGTGCTGGGCTTTGCCTATGACACCGGCGAGCGGTATTTGAGCGTGCCGGATTTCTTGCCAGAGGCGTAGGGCACCGCCAAACGGTCTGCTTGCGTTTTGGCAATTGCCGCGTAATGTGGCCGATATAGGCAACGACAACCGGGACAAGTGGCACTATGATCGATTTTCAAAACAGCAGCTTTTTTAAGCTAAAGCAAAATGACGAATATGCAGGCTTAATCGTGGATCTGTTGATTCAGGATGAGCATGTGATTGGCGCATTCAAGGCGATGCGCGATGGCGTAATCTTCACCAATAAGCGCATTATCGCGGTCAATGTGCAGGGCATTACAGGCAAGAAGAAGGACTTTACCTCTCTGCCCTATAGCAAAATCACCGCATTTTCGGTCGAGACTGCGGGCACTTTTGACCTCGATGCGGAGTTGGAAATGTGGTTTTCGGGCCTAGGCAAAGTCAAATTTGAGTTTACGGGTCAGACCAACATTGTCGAGATTTCCAAGGTAATCGCCGTACATACGCTGTAGCGTGCCGAATTCGCCGGATAGACAGCACAAAAAGGGGCGACGGATAACTCCGCCGCCCCTTTCCCCTGCCCCAAACGCGGGTCGCACCGGTTGGGAATTGCCTGATCGCGCAATCAGAAGCGCAGGCCGGTTGTCACGCGCACGGCGTGGCGGTCAAAATCCTGGTCCGATCGGATCATGTTGGTGCCGCCGCCGTTCAACAGGAACGGGTTGGTCGCGGGCGCAGTGCCAGGGCCGACTTCGACGACATAATCATTGTCGCTGAAATTGGTGTAGAGATACTCCAACCCGATCGACAGATTGTTGCCCAGCATCGCCTCAACACCGCCGCCTGCTTGCCAGCCCCACGCGTCGGACTTGCCGTTATCGGTGAAGCTGTTCGCGCCGTTGGTGGTGGTGAAGCTGTTGTCCAACTTCGCATACGCACCGCCGCCGGTGCCATAAAACAACACGCCGCCGTTCGGAGTATAACCGACGCGCAGACGGGCGGCGGCTTCATAATCGACTTCGCGCGTGAAGGTGTACGATGCCGGTGTGGTCGAAAAGCCAGTGGCGGAGTCGGTCGCCCAGCTTTTGCCACCTTCAATCAGCGCGCCGACAACGAAATTGCCATACCGCTTGTCGAGGCCGATGCGGGCGTAAGCGCCGAAGTCGTCTTCGTCATTGCTGCAACCGGCCGCCGCATTATTGCCATTGGCAGTGCCGCCGCAGAAGCCGGGCGAAAACGCATCCGCGCCCAAAACAGTGCGCACCGTGTCGTCATACTCGCCATCGCGGTCGGTGTCGAACAGCAGGGTTTCGTCGCCGTCGCTTTCCTGCATGGAATGATCGCCAACAATGGCAATATAGGGACCATCAAAATGATCCGCACGTCCATCCTGCGCCATGGCAGGCACAGCCGCAGTAGAGGCGGCCAATACCGCCAAAGTCAAAACAATTTTACGCATGTTACACTCCGTCTTGGTTGAAATTTATTACGGAGTGCGAAATGTATTGGACAATTTTTGGTTCCCAATTGGATTGGGAAAATAATTATAGTTTTATATTTTGTGATCTTATTGTCACAATACATCGTCACTATTTAACGCAAACCAAAGGGCCGCCGCACGTGTGTGCAGCGACCCCCTGTTTCGACCCAACGCTTATGCGTGCAGGTTGGTTCCTTGGCGATTTACGCCCGCGCAAAGGCCTCTGGCGACAACGCCATGATGGCGGCATCCCCGCCCTCAATCTTGCGGCGCAGTGCGCCTGCCTCTGGCATAATCCGTTCGGCGAAATAGCGCGCGGTGATGAGTTTCGCTTCATAGAAGGCCGCGTCGCCGGTTCCCGCATCGAGCGCGGCATTGGCCGCCTCCACCATGCGCAGCCACATCAGGCCCAGCGCCACGATGCCGGTGATGTGCATATAGTGGTGCGCGCCAGCACCAATATTGTTGGGGTTCGCCATGCCGTTTTGCATAAACCACATCGTCGCCGCCTTCATCTGGCCAGCGGCCTTTTCAAGGTGGCCCGCGAAGTCGGCCAGCTTGTCCTTGCCCTTGGCGGCGGCGATTTCATCGTCCACCACCTTGAAAAACGCCTGCACCGCACGCCCGCCATTTTGCGCGAGTTTGCGGCCGACAAGGTCCATCGCCTGCACGCCATTGGTGCCTTCGTAGATCATGGCAATGCGCGCATCGCGGACATATTGCTCCATGCCCCATTCGGCGATGTAGCCGTGGCCGCCATAGACCTGTTGCGCGTTGACCGCGACGTCGAACGCCTTGTCGGTACCATAGCCCTTGATGACGGGGGTTAGCAGGCTGACGAGGTCGTTCGCCATCTGGCGGTCTTCCTCGGTTGCTGCGGCATGTTCCAAATCGACTTGCAACCCGCCCCACAGGCAAAGCGCGCGCAGGCCTTCCGTCAGGGCTTTTGCTTCCATCAGCATCCGGCGGACATCGGGGTGGACAAACAATGTGTCGGCCTTTTCAGTCGGTTCGGCGGGACCAGTCAGCGCGCGCCCTTGGCGGCGGTCGCCCGCATATTGGACGGCGTTTTGGTAAGCGGTCTCGGCAACGCCCAACCCTTGCAGGCCGACGCCCAGACGCGCGGCGTTCATCATGATGAACATGGCGGCAAGGCCTTTATTCTCCTCGCCGACCATCCAACCGGTCGCGCCGTCATAGTTCATGACGCAGGTCGAGTTGCCATGGATGCCCATTTTATGCTCAATAGAACCGCAGGTAGCGCCGTTGCGCGCACCCGGCGTGCCATCGTCGTTCAGGATGAACTTCGGCACGATGAACAGCGAAATCCCCTTCACACTATCGGGGGCATCGGGCGTTTTGGCCAGCACCAAATGGATGATGTTGTCGGCCAAGTCATGCTCGCCTGAGGAGATAAAAATCTTCGTGCCGGTAATCGCGAAGCTGCCGTCCATATTCGGCACGGCGCGGGTGCGGATGAGGCCCAGATCGGTGCCGCAATGCGGCTCGGTCAGGTTCATCGTGCCGGTCCATTCGCCGCTGGTCATTTTGGGCAGATACATCGCCTTTTGCTCGTCGCTGCCCTTTGCCTCAATCGCGGCGGCGGCGCCGTGGGTCAGGCCGGGGTACATGGCAAACGCCATGTTGGAGGATTGCAGATATTCGCTGAACGCGGTGGCGATGACGTGCGGCATCCCCTGCCCGCCGAATTCTTCGGATGCAGCCAAAGTGCCCCAACCGGCCTCACAATAGGCATCATAGGCGGCCTTGAACCCATCGGGCGTGGTGACGCTGCCGTCCGCATGACGCGTGCACCCTTGCCGGTCGCCCACTTCGTTTAGCGGGAACAGCACCTCGGCGCAGAATTTGCCGCCCTCACCCAAAATCGCCTCCAACGTGTCGGCGTCGGCGACATCAAAACCGGGCAGGTCAGCATATTGCGACAGGTTGAGCACCTCGTTCAGGTTGAACAGGCTGTCCTTCACGGGGGCGGTATAGGTCGGCATAGGGGTCTCTCCTGATGGGGGGGGATTAGGGATTACAATTCGGCCTCAACTTGGGCCACAAAGTCGGTAAGCTCGGCAATCGCGGCGTCAATATCGGCACGTTGCCGGGCAAGGAACGCGATACGGTCGCGGCATTTTTCCAACGTCACGACCCGCTGCGTCCGGCGGTTGTCGCCAATGTCATAGAGGTCAATCATCTCGCGGATTTCGGCGAGGCTGAACCCGACGCGCTTGCCGCGCAATATCCACGCAAGGCGCGCGCGGTCGCGGGTGGAATAAATCCGCACCGTCCCGCGCCGCTGCGGAAAAATCAGGCCTTCGTCCTCATAGAAACGCAGCGCGCGGGCGGTGACGTCGAATTCCTGGCTCAAGTCCGAAATAGAAAACTGCGTCTGGTCCAGCGCGTGCGGCGTATCGATGCTGGCGCGGTTGGAGAGGTATCCGATATGGTGGGCGGTATTGGACGCGGGGGCGGGCGAATCAGTGATGGTAGCGGCGTGTTCCATAGTTCCTATATGCACTACCCCTAACGTAAACGTCAAGTTCTTTCCGTTTATGTTAGGGGCAATTTCACGCGACGCCTTTGCGCTTGCCCACCGTAAATCTTATTGACAACGATCAAGGTCACGGGGCAGTTTAAGCTCGTAAAAAAAGGGGGTACCATGAATGTCATTTTTCGTGCTGCGCAGGTTTTCGGGCTTTTTTTCCTATTACTCCTCGAATTGGCTCCAGCCAATGCCGCAAGCCAGCAATTAACGCGACCGTGGCAGTTTTATAAACTGCAAGACGATTGCGTTTTGCTTGCAAATTTTAGCGACGGAACAGCTGTTTCAGTAACAGCCGTAAACAACGGCAATACGTCATTTGTTATGGTGCGCATGCTTAACGCACAATGGCCTAAGATTTCTGGTAAGGGCACTGGCGCGGTCATTTTTCCTAATGATAAAAAACTTGTCGCAAACGTAGCTGAGGGCCAAGTTGGGGGTGGGCGAGTTCTTATTGCACTAGGGTATCTTCGTGACAGCAAAATATTGGATCGGTTAGGCTCATCCAGCACGATTGATGTGCTCTTCGCCGGTCATCGGCATGGAAGCTATCCCATGACCGGCTTTGCTGCAGTCATCCCACCATTAGAGCAATGCGCAGGTTGGCGATCGGATGGATCAAATACTCGCGGCACCAACTAAACCTCAACAGCGCCAGTGGAATCGAACAGGGTTCGAAACGCGGCAACAACGGATGGTGCAAGGGACGTTAACCGAATTGGCCAAAATACCAGATCGTGGAAGGTTAATCTTGCCGATTGCAGCGCAACGGGGATTCATGACAACGCACAAGTCGTGACGCTTTTCTATGTTGGGGAAGGCACGAAGAATGATCTGTGGGTATTTAATATGATCGCCTCAAACAACGGTAACAATAACAAAGAGCTCTAATTTGACGGAAGTTTGTCGTTTTATTCAGGGACAACAAGGCCTGCGCTCGCAGGTTTATGCCGATACGGCCGAACATCTGATGAAAACGGATATGTCGAATATAGATTTGGGAATTTGGTGTCCGAAACCGATATCGACAAACTTTTCAATTTTCAAAATGGGATGCGCGCGTCCGTCAATGGCAAAACGATTGGGTCTTATTCATTAGCAGGATCAACAAATGCAATCACCAACATGCGTGGTTGCGTACCCAAAATGAAGCCACAAAACACGCAGCAAAACAATTCATCACAGCAAGCCGCCAATATCGCGCCAACAAAGCAACCGGCAAAAGAAGAGCTTATCGATTTATTCGATCAATATATATTGATTGACAGCCGCACTTGGATTTTCAACCGATATGATACCGGAAGTGCCAATGATTTTGTAGTCAAAGAAACTGATAGAAAAGGAGCGCCCGCAACCGTTAGAGTTTTTTACACCTACAACGGCGGGAGGCGAGGCCATGTCGATGTTCTAATTATAGATGGCCAGCCGGACTGTATGCGCCGCGCTTCGTTTTGCCCTTTGACGGCCCGCGCCAAATCGTTACGGTGCGCGGCAGAACACCCCACACTCGCAACCACAGGAGACGATCATGACCATTCAAGTAGGCGACAAAATCCCCGCCGCGACCCTGATGCAAGCAACCAGCGACGGCCCGAACAAGGTTGACGCCGCCGATTTCTTCGCGGGCAAACGCGTCGCGTTGTTCAGCGTTCCTGGCGCGTTCACCCCCACATGCTCGGCCAAGCACCTGCCCGGCTTCGTTGAAAGAGCCGCCGATTTGAAAGCCAAGGGCATCGACGCCATTGCCTGCACCGCCGTCAACGATGCCTTTGTCATGGGCGCATGGGGCAAGGCAGCGGGCAGCGAGGATATCGTTATGCTGGCCGACGGCAATGGCGAATTCGCCGAAGGCCTTGGCCTCACCATGGACGGCACCGGCTTTGGCATGGGCAAGCGTGGGCAGCGGTTCAGCATGGTCGTCAACGACGGCGTTGTCGAGCAATTGAACGTCGAAGCCCCCGGCGATTTCAGCGTCAGCAGCGCGGACCATATGTTGGGTCAGCTTTAACTTATAATCCTCCCCAGCATGGGGAGGGGGACCACGAAGTAATGGAGGGGTTAAAACGAGACGTTGATACCCCTCCATCAGTCCTACGGACTGCCACCTCCCCACATTGGGGAGGATTTTCCCGCATCTTCCCCTCATCGCCCCCCTTGACGCCCTGCCCCATCTTCGGCATTTTGGGCTATGCAAACCAACCACACCCAGCCGCCCGCGACGCCGTCCGACATTCCGGCGATTATCGACAGCCTGCAACGGCAGTTTGACGCCTCCGTCGCCTGCCTGCGCGCTGATATGCGGGCGTTTTTGGCCGATGGCCGCTTGCCCAATCCCACGCACCGCACCGATCATCGCTATTGCTATCCCGAATTGGTCATAACCTATGCGGGGCAGGACCGCAAAGTGCGGCACAATCTGGCATTCGGGCGGATTGAATATCCCGGCACGTTCGCCAGCACGGTGACGCAGCCCGCATTGTACCGCGATTATCTGGAGGATCAGCTTTCGCTGCTTATCCAGCAATATGAAGTCGTCATTTCGGTGCGGCCCAGCACACAGGAAATCCCCTTTCCCTATGTGCTCGACGGATTGGATCTCGGCGACGTGCCCGCGATGGAGCTGGCGCGGCATTTCCCCGCGACGGAACTGGCGCAAATCGGGGATGAGACCGCCGATGGCTTGCTGGAATTAAAGGAGGGCGATCCGCATCCGCTCGCGTTGTTTGACGGCCTGCGCACCGATTTCAGCCTCGCGCGCCTGCGTCATTACACCGGCACCCCGCCCGAGCATGTGCAGCGCTATATCCTGTTCACCAACTACCACCGCTATGTCGATGAGTTCGTCGCCTGGGGCGCGCGGCAGGTGGGCAATGGGCATTACACAGCGCTGTCGGGTGCGGGCGGCCTGTATATCGAGGGGGCGGATGTCGATGCCACCGCACTCGTCGCGGACAGCACATGGCGGCGGCACCAAATGCCCGCCTATCACTTGATTGCGCCGGGCGGGGAAGGCATTACTTTGGTCAACATCGGTGTCGGGCCAAGCAATGCCAAGACCATTACCGACCATCTTGCCGTATTGCGCCCCGAAGTATGGTTGATGATCGGCCACTGCGGCGGCTTGCGCGCGACGCAGAAGATTGGCGATTATGTGCTCGCCCACGCCTATTTGCGCGATGATCACATCATGGACGCCGTGCTGCCACCCGAAATCCCGATCCCGCCAATTGCCGAGGTGCAGCAGGCCTTGGCCGAGGCGGCGGAGGAAATTTCCGGCGAAAGCGGCGCAGACCTGAAACGCCGGATGCGCACCGGCACTGTAGTCACCACCGACGATCGCAATTGGGAGCTGCGCTATTCCCGTTCAGCGCTTCGGTTCAGCCAGAGCCGCGCGATTGCGATTGAGATGGAAAGCGCGACGATTGCGGCGCAGGGGTTCCGGTTCCGCGTGCCGTACGGGACGCTGCTTTGCGTATCGGATAAGCCGCTGCACGGCGAAATCAAACTGCCGGGGCAGGCAAACCGCTTCTATGAAGAGGCCATCGCAGCGCATCTGCAAATCGGCATCCGGACCTGCGAGAAACTGCGCAAAGAAGGCGCAAAATTGCACAGCCGGAAACTGCGCGCGTTTGACGAGCCGCCGTTTCGGTAGGAATAAACCTCCCCATTATGCGGGGTGGCAGTCGGAACGACTGACGGAGGGGTTTGGAACCAAGCTCACCACCCCTCCACCGCTTCGCGGTCCCCCTCCCCATGAATGGGGAGGTTTACATTGCCAAAAACCCCACCATAGCATCGCCCATTTC
>JBGSOJ010000306.1:0-8175 GCA_041739175.1 Sphingomonadaceae bacterium | reverse complement strand
GGTTTCGGACGCAACGCGGGAGGCCGTACTGGCGGTGTTGGCGCAGCATGTTGGCACGGTATTGGATGCCGATGCGCTGACGGTCTTTGCTGAAGTACCGGACGACCTGTTCGCCGCTCTGCACGACAAAGTGGTGCTGACGCCGCACGCGGGCGAGTTTGCGCGGTTGTTCCCCGATATATCGTTGGACGATCCGGCCATGGCGGCGCGGGAGGCAGCGGATCGGGCAGGGTGCGCGGTGTTGTTGAAAGGCGCAGTGACGCAAATCGCCGACTCATTGGGCCGATGGGCGATGAACACGCATAGCTCACCTTGGCTGGCCACCGCCGGATCGGGCGATGTGTTGGCGGGGATGATCGCAGGATTGCTGGCACAGGGGGCGGAGGCTTTTGACGCTGCTGCGATGGCCACGTGGATGCATGGCGACATCGGGTTGCGCGCGGGGGCGGGCCTGACGGCGGACGATATGGAGGGGATTTTGCCCATCGTATTTGAAAACCTGCCGCGTTCGAAATTGGATAAAACAGGGGAGGCGGTGCATTGACCTACACAACATCACGCGCGGCGCGGGCGGCGATTTGGTTCAGCCTGTTCCTATCATTGCAGTTCTTTGTCGGCCTCGACAATCCCACATTGTCAATGGCAGCAAAGGGCGGTTCGGTGGCGATGTTGGGCGTCTATGCGCTGCTGCTTGGCCGCAGCATTACGCACTGGCATATCGCCGCCGTCATGGCGATTGGCGCAGCCGGCGATGTGTTTATGGAGGTGGATACTACCCTTGGCGGCGCGTTTTTTGCATTGGGCCATGTCGTGGCAATCGCGCTCTATTGGCGTAACCGACGGCCGGTTTTGACGAGCAGCCAGCGGATGGCGGCGCTCGCGTTGTTGGTTCTAACACCCTTGGTGTCATGGCAATTGAGCGGCGGAAAGCCTGAGGTTGCGCTCTACGCCCTATTCCTCGGCGCCATGGCCGCGACCGCGTGGAGCAGCCGCTTTCCACGCTATTGGACGGGCATCGGCGCGTTGTTGTTCGTCGCGTCCGACCTGTTCATCTTCCACCGCATGGGCACGGGCAGCGACGCGGTTTCGCAATGGACCGTCTGGCCGCTCTATTATGTGGGGCAGGCGTTGATTGTGTTGGGCGTCACGAAAAGGGCGGCGGAGGGGTAAGACTCCACCGCCCTAATGTACCTGCTGCGCCTGATTATTCGGCAGCCGTTTCACCGTCGGCCAAGGCCTCGGGTGCAGCGCCCACTTCACCCTCATCCTCCCCATCGCCTTCCTGAATCCGCGCAGCGCCGACGACGACCTCGCCATCCGCCACGTCAAACAACCGCACGCCTGCACTGTTGCGGCCAATGACGCGAAGGTCGCTGACCTTCATGCGGATGAGTTTGGCTTGGTTGGTAACCAGCATCAATTCCTCGCCATCGTGCGCGGGGAAGCTGGCGACGACGGGGCCATTGCGGGACAGATTGTCGATGTTGGTGATGCCCTGCCCACCGCGTCCGGTTTGGCGGTATTCATACGCGGACGAGCGCTTGCCATAGCCGTTTTCGCACACGGTCAGGATGAAATCCTCCGCTGCTGAAAGTTCCGCCATCCGGTCGGCAGGCAATGTGGCTTCGTTCTCGTTGTCCTTCCACGGTGCGGCGCGCAGATAGGCGTCGCGTTCGTCGGTGGTGGCGTCGATGCCTTTTAGGATCGAAAGCGAGATAACCTCATCATCGCCCTTTAAAGTCATGCCGCGCACACCGGTCGAGGTGCGGCTTTGAAATTCGCGAATGTCGGTTGCGGCAAAGCGGATCGCCTTACCCGCCCGCGTCGCGAGCAGCACGTCGTCACCCGCCGTCATCAACGCCACGCCAATCAGGCGGGCATCGCTGTCGTCGTCGAAACGCATGGCGATTTTTCCGTTCGACGGGATGTTGGTGAATGCCCCCATCGAATTTCGGCGCACGGTACCCTTGGCGGTGGCAAAGAAAATGTGCATTTTCTCCCACTCTGCCTCATCCTCGGGCAGGGGCAGGACGTTGGTAATCGTCTCGCCACCAGCCAGCGGCAGCAGGTTAATCATCGGCCGCCCGCGCGTTTGTGGGCCACCTTCGGGCAGTTTCCAGACCTTCATCCGGTACACCTTGCCGTGGTTGCTGAAAAACAGCACCGGCGTGTGGGTGCTGGTCACGAACAGTTCGACGATGGCATCCTCATCCTTCGTCGCCATGCCCGCGCGGCCTTTACCGCCACGACGTTGCGCGCGGAACGTGGCGAGCGGCGTGCGTTTGATGTAGCCGCCGTGGGTGACGGTGACGACCATCTCCTCCCGCTCCATCAAGTCCTCATCGTCCATGCCGTCAAAGCTGGCGGTGATTTCGGACAGGCGCGGTGTGGCGAATTCGGCGGCGATATCCTCCAATTCCTGGCGCATCACGCCATAAAGGATTGCGCGGTCGCCCAGGATGGCGAGATAGCCCTCAATCTTTACCGCAAGTTCGCGCAGTTCATCGGCAATCTCGTCGCGACCCAGCGCGGTGAGGCGATGCAGGCGCAAATCCAAAATGGCGCGCACTTGCCGGTCGGATAGGCGATAGACGTCGCCGGTGATGTCCGCCTCTACCGCCTCAACCAATTTGATATATTGCGCGATTTCGGCGACCGGCCATTCGCGTGCAAGCAAGGCGGCGCGGGCCTCGGCGGGGCTAGCGGAACCGCGGATGATGCGCACGACTTCGTCCATATTGGTAACGGCGATGACCAGACCGAGCAAGATATGCGCGCGGTCGCGGGCCTTGTTGAGTTCAAATTTCGTACGCCGCGTGATGACTTCCTCGCGGAATTTCACGAACGCCTCAATAATATCGCGCAGGGTCAACACTTCGGGACGACCGCCCCGGATGGCGAGCATGTTGGCCGGGAAGCTGCATTGCGCGGGGGTGTGCCGCCACAATTGGTTCAGCACAACCTCCGGCGTAGCATCGCGTTTCAGCTCGATAACGACGCGCACGCCTTCGCGGTTGGACTCGTCGCGGATGTCGGACACGCCCTCAATGCGCTTGTCCTTGGCCGCCTCAGCGATTTTTTCGACCAAGTTGTTTTTGCCAACCTGATAGGGGATGGCGGTGAGGATGATCGATTGCCGATCATTGCGCCCTTCCTCAATCTTATGCCGTGCGCGCATCATGATGGAGCCGCGTCCTTCGCGGTAGGCCGCCCGTGCGCCACCCGTGCCCAAAATCAGCGGGGCAGTAGGGAAATCGGGGCCGGGGACAATTTCGATCAACTCGTCAATCGTCACCGCCGGATTGTCGATATAGGCTAAGCAAGCCTTGATAACCTCACCCAAATTGTGCGGCGGAATGTTGGTTGCCATGCCGACGGCAATCCCGCCTGCGCCATTGACGAGCAGGTTGGGATAGCGCGCGGGCAGAACCTGCGGTTCGCTTTCCGACCCGTCGTAGTTGGGTTGGAAATCGACGGTATCCTTGTCCAAATCGTCAAGCAGGCTGTTCGCAACCTTCGCCAAACGCGCCTCGGTATAGCGCATCGCGGCTGGCGGATCGGGGTCCATGCTGCCGAAGTTACCTTGTCCATCGATCAATGGCACGCGCATTGACCAATCCTGCGTCATGCGGGCAAGGGCGTCGTAAATCGCACTATCGCCGTGGGGGTGGTATTTACCCATGACGTCGCCGACAATCCGGCTGGATTTGCGGTAGGGACGGCCCGCGACATAGCCCGCCTCATGGCAGCTATATAGGATGCGGCGGTGCACCGGCTTCAAACCGTCGCGCACATCGGGGAGCGCGCGGGAGACAATGACGCTCATCGCATAATCGAGGTAGCTGGTCTTCATTTCCTCGACAATGTCGATATTGGAAATGCCGCTGGGGTCGTTTTGCGGGGCGTCTGCTGCTGGTATGTCGTCGCTCACGAAAGTGGCCTTTATTTTTGTGTCAATACGACCTTTGTGCTTAGCCGAGCGTGTACGAAATAGCCAGCATGGCGCGCGTTAAATCGGCGATTTGCTTATGTTTTCCACAAAAAGAAACGGGCAAGTTGGCCGCAGCGGCTTACGGCGTGATTTCCGCCCCGTCCCACGCAAACAACTTACCACTATCGGCCGGTTTGAGCCCATCAAGCACATCCAACAATTGCACCGCGGCACGGGACGCGGTGAACAATTTTCGTTCCGCCACATTTCCCTGAAACGGTTTGCTGAGTCCAGTATCGACTGTGCCGGGGTGCAGGCCGACCACGATGCCGCGTTCCACTTTGCGCCGCCATTCAATCGACAGGTTTTTCAGCCCCATATTCAGCGCAGCTTTTGCCATGCGATACCCGTACCAGCCGCCCATGCGGTTATCCGAAATGCTGCTGACCCGCGCACTGATCGCGGCGAACATTGGCGTGCCGTCACGGGGCATCAAGGGCAGGAAATGCTTGGCCACCAACAGGGGGCCGATGGCGTTGACGGCATAATTGCGCGCCAGCCAGTCGGCGTCGAGTTGGCTCATCGCCTTCTCTGGCCCGCGTGCGCCCTCGTGCAAAAGGCCGGTGGCGACGATGACAAGGCGCGGCACGATGCCGTCTGCCTTCACCCGCGCTGCTGCCGCCGCGATGGTGGCTTCATCGGTCAGGTCGATATGCTCCGCGCCGGTGAAGGATCGGGCGAAGCCGGTGATTGGCGCGTCGGGGTTTTCTTCGCGTAAGGCGTCCACCATCGCCGCGCCTATGCCGCCGCTTGCGCCGATGATGATAGCGGGAACCAAGCTCATGACCGCACGAAACGAAGCGTGTCGCCGTCTTCGCCGACGAAGCGATAGCCATCGGTGTCGAACGCCTTCACCTGCTCCACGGTTTCTAACCGATGCTCGCAAACAAAGCGCGCCATCATCCCGCGCGCGCGTTTGGCGGCGAAGCTGCCGAATTTGGGACCATCGGGGCTGTCCTGACGAAAATCGACGTTAACCACAGGAATGCCCAATTTCTGCGCATATGGCGCAACCGACGCCCAATATTCCTGACTGGCGAGGTTCAACACAAACGGCGCGCCCGCTTCTGCGGCATCATCGCGCAGCAGTTCGGCAATCCGGCTGCCCCAAAAATCGGTAAGGCGCTTGTAACGCGGTGCCCATTTTGTCCCCATTTCCAAACGGTGCGGACGGATCGCATCAAAGGGGCGGAGCAGGCCGTAGAGCCCGGACAAAATCCGCACATGCCCCTGCGCAAAATTCAGCGCCTCTGCGGGCAGGCTCTTTGCCTCAAACCCGATATAGACATCGCCGCTGAACGCTTGGATCGCGGGCTTTTCCGGTTGGTCATAAAATTGGGCGTATCGCTTGGCATTCAGGCGAACCAAGGCGTCGGACACCGGCATGATTTCCGCCAGCCGTTTGCGCGGCATATTGGCCAGCGCTTTCACCAACAGTTCGCTGCGTTCCGCCAATCGCGGCGTTCCGCATTGCGGCAAAGCCGCCGCCTCGGCATGATCAATCGGCGCGAAGTCCAAAGACTTGGCAGGGGACAAAGTAACTATCATGCTTTGCAAATAAGGACTTTGCCGACGATTCGCCAGTGTCCGGTCTGCACTCATCCCCAGATTTGTGTGGGCAATCTGACCAACCCATTCAACGCCCATTCAGTCGAGTTTTTCTAATCCGGCTTCGCTAAGGCGTTGCATTGCACGGGGCAAAGCGCCAAATGACGTCGTGTCGAGCCCGATCATCGGGTTAATATTTCAAGGAAAATGGAGGAGGCTTGCAAATGCGGCTTTTTGGAAAATTGGCACTGGCAAGTGCATTGGCAACGGCGACATTGTCTATGGCGGTCGCTACCCCCGCTTTGGCGCAAAAGAAAGACAACAAAAAGAAAGAGGAAAGCGCGCCTAAGCTGAAGAACAGCAAGGGTTTTTTTGCCGCCTATGTGGCCACGGACGCCTTGATTACTGCTGGCGATATTGCGGGCGCCAAGGCCGCTGCGGAAGCCGCGATTGCCGCCATCGAAAATGACGACGACAAATTGGTCGGCGGCCAGTTGCTGCTGACCATCGCCGATAAGCAAACGCCGAAGGATTTGGTCCTGGCGGTGCGCGGTTATGACCTGTTGTTGTCGACCCCCTCGCTTGCGGCGGCGGATCGTCCGGTTATTGCTTATAACGCGGGCCGGATGGCCTACACGCTGAAAGATCATGCGAAGGCGATCAAATATATGGAGGTGGCAAGAGCCGCCGGATATAGCTCCCCCGACATGGAGGTTATCGATGGGCATTCGCGCCTAAATCTTGACGACACATCCGGGTTTGATGTCATGCGTGCTGCGGTTGCCGGCAAAGTGGCGGCCAACGAAGCGCCATCTGAACAATGGCTGCGCTTGCCCGCCGGTGCTGCCGAGCGGATGAAAAACCCAACCGAGTTGCTGTATTGGACGCGCGAATTGGTGAAATTCTATCCGACCAAGGAAAACTGGCGCTTGGCCTTGGCCCTATTCGACATGGAAGTGCAAATTCCGCAAGACATGCGCGTCGATTATTATCGCCTTCGCCGCGAGACAAAATCGATGGTGTCTGAACGGGAATATGCCGATTATTTGGACGCGGTGTCGCTGAACGGTCTTATCCTTTTGCCGCAAGAGGCGTTGGATACTATTCAAGAAGGCATTGATGCGGGCATTTTGACCGCGGACGAACAATTTGTGAAAGAGTTCCGCGCCGACGCCCGCACCGCCTTGGCCGATGACGAGGCAAACAGTGCCGCGCGCGAAAAGCGGGCAATTGCCAGCGGCAATGGCCGTTCGATCCTAAGCTCCGCTGATGTGGCATTGAACATCGGCAACAATGCCCGCGCAGTCGAGTTGTATGATTTGGCGGCGCAGAACGGGGCCGATGCCAATGTCACCAATTTGCGAAAGGGCATTGCCCTTTACAAAATGGGCGACAAATCGGCGGCAAAATTGGCCTTTACGGCGGTAACCGGCGCACCGCGCGCAGAAATCGCCGCGTTTTGGCTATTGCTGATCGATACCACGGCCACGCCGAAGCCTTAAGCTGCGGATTGCTTCGCGTAAATATGCGTGAGAGGGGAGCAGGCAACTGCTCCCCTTTTTCTGGAGCAAATAGCGCGGGAGACGCGACCCGCTGCGCTATTCCTCAATGGGGACGCCGGGCAAATCCTTTGCGGTGCGGATGGTCAGCGAGGTTTTGACGCTGCTTACATTCGGCGCAGAAGTAATGCGCGATGTCAAAAGCTCCTGAAAACTCTGCAAATCGCGGGCAACGATTTTCAGCATGAAATCAATCTCGCCATTCAACATATGGCACTCCCGCACCTCCGGGATGGATTGCAAATAGCTTTCAAATGCGCGCAAATCCGCCTCCGCTTGGCTTTTCAGACTCACCATGGCGAAAACGGTGATGGAATAGCCCATTTTGGACGCGTCAATATCGGCATGATAGGCGCGGATCGTGCCCGCTTGCTCCAACGCCCGAATGCGGCGGAGGCAGGGTGGTGCGGTTAAGCCAACCTTTTGCGCCAGTTCCACATTGGTCATGCGCCCATTGTCCTGCAACAGCGCCAAAAGCTTCAAATCGATGGAATCCATAATGATGTTCGTCATTTCGGTAAGTTATCTGTTTTCACACGGGGTTTCTGTATAATTTTATTATAACAGTTTGCAACGATTTTCAAGAGTGCGCCGTCATACGCATATCCGCCCTCGCCACTAACGGCCTGTCCCAAAAAGTGACGCGACAAATTTGTGACTCCCGGCGCTCTATCAAAGCGCGACGGCACAGGTTAATGCGTGTTTACACATTCTTCACTTCTTGCCAGACTGAGCATCAATGCGTTTCGATGACCGCCTTTCCACTGCCCTGCGACAGCCATCGGGTTCGCGTTTGGATGCCGATGTGCAGTGGCGGCAATTGGTTGATATTTTGGCGCAACATCCCCGCCATTTCGCGCCGGGCGACGTGGCGATTGGCCTCACGCGCGCGGCCGAATTGGGAGAACAAGTGCCCGAACAGGTGCGCGTTGCCACTTTGCGCTCGCTATATGGCCGTTTGCGGTCACCGCCGTTGATCAGCCTGCTGGCGCACCAACCGCCCTTTGCCTTCCGCTTTCTCGACCAGCCCTTCAGCGCCGACCGCTGGCTCTACTACTTCAGCCTGGCGGTGACAGC
>JBGSOJ010000231.1:0-2097 GCA_041739175.1 Sphingomonadaceae bacterium | reverse complement strand
GGCCCGCCACGCGCATCGCCCGCGCCTGCTCATCGGGTTCGCCGCCGAGACCGAGCGAGTGGTGGAACACGCGCAGGCGAAACTCGCCAAAAAAGGCTGCGATTGGATTGTGGCCAATGACGTCTCAGGAGACGTGATGGGCGGGGACGCCAATGCGGTGCATATTATCCGTAAGGACGGCGTGGAAAGCTGGCCCGAAATGCCGAAGGAAATGGTGGCGCGCCGCCTGATGGAGTCGATTGCCGATGCCCTCTAACACCGAAACTATTCAGGTCAAACGCCTAGAAAACGGCGCGGATGTGCCGATGCCCGCTTACGCCACTGAAGGCGCGGCGGGGATGGACATTTGCGCGGCGGAGGAGGTTATCATCCTGCCTGGTGCGCGGCATGCCGTGGCCACGGGGTTGGCGTTCGCCATACCTGCTGGCTACGAAGTGCAGGTGCGCCCTCGGTCCGGCCTTGCGCTGAAACACGGCATCACCTGCCTCAACACGCCCGGCACTATCGACAGCGATTATCGCGGCGAGGTGAAGGTGATTTTGGCGAACCTCGGCGACAAATCCTTCGCCATCGAAATCGGCGACCGCATTGCGCAAATCGTCGTTGCGCCCGTCACGCGCGGCGTGATGGAAGAAGTCGCGGAATTGGACGACACCGAACGGGGCAGCGGCGGGTTTGGTTCGACGGGGGTTTAGATTTCATTACAACCGCCCATCCTGAGCGAAGTCGAAGGACTATGGCGAGCGTAGCGAGCAGCTTTCGCTTCGCTCAAGCTAGTCCCTCGACAAGCTCAGGAATGCGGTATTTATTAAGGTTATTCTCAATCTATGCCCCTAACCGACCATCAACTCGACCTTTATGCGCGGCACATTATCCTGCCGCATATCGGCGGCGTGGGGCAGCAACGGTTGCTCGCCAGCCATGTGCTGTGCGTGGGGGCAGGCGGGATAGGATGCCCCGCGCTGCAATATCTGGCGGCGGCGGGAGTCGGGCGGATTACCGTGGTCGATGACGATGTGGTTAGCCTATCCAACCTGCAACGGCAGATATTGTTTTCGCCCGCCGATGTGGGGCGGCTAAAGGTGGATGTGGCGGCGGAGCGGCTCGCCCACCTCGCCCCCGATTGCGCGGTGGTGCCCGTGGCGGCGCGGATTACAGAGGCCAATGTGGCGGAGGTTATCGCGGGCGTTGATGTCGTGGTCGATGGCAGCGACACTTTTACCACCCGCCTGATCGTGGCGGACCATTGCCACGCCGCCCGCATACCCCTGGTCAGCGCCGCGATTGCGCAGTTTCAGGGGCAGATGGTGATATATGACAGCCGTGTCGAGGGTGCCCCCTGCTACCGTTGTTTCGTTGGCGACGCGCATGATCCCGACGAATGCGATACCTGCGCGGAGCAAGGGGTATTGGGCGCGCTCTGCGGCCTGATGGGCAGCTTCGCCGCAATGGAGGCGGTGCGCGTGGTGACGGGTTTTGGCGGCTATAATGAAGGGGCGCAGTCGGGCAAAATCCACATTTTCGATGGACTTAAGCCAGCGATGCGGACGATTAATCTGCCGAAGGACCCGGCGTGCGGGACGTGTGGGGCGCGGTGAGTTGGCTCCCTGCGGAAGCAACAAACGCGGGCCTTATCGATTAAACGAAAATGCGGAATATTTAGGCGCGCATTCTGCGCGCAAGGACACGAAGGAAAAAAGGCAAAAAGAGCGCGCACGACAATAAAGGTATTTATAACGTCTTCGTGGTCTTTTTATCTTCGTGCTCTTGCGCGCGCAGCGCGCTCCGAATCATCAAACGGCGAAATAGGACTCACCCGCCCAGAACCTCATCCACCCATGCCGGCACCATTACACTGGCCGCGCCAAGCCGAGATTCGTCAAAATAGCGGCTCGCCTTACTGGGGTCCAGATTGAGTTCCAATGTCGCCGCGCCGACTTCGCGCGCGCGCCTGACGAAGCCGCCTGCCGGATACACCGCGCCCGATGTGCCGATGGAGACGAACAGGTCGCACGCGCTCAATGCCGCGTAAATCCGCTCCATTTCGTAAGGCATCTCGCCGAACCAGACGACATCGGGCCGCATCTGCCCGGCCAC
>JBGSOJ010000195.1:0-2985 GCA_041739175.1 Sphingomonadaceae bacterium | reverse complement strand
CCAGCCCCTCCCGCCCTTCGACTTCGCTCAGGACTTGGGAGGGGAGCGAGACTTATCGAAGCAAGGCGCAGATTAGTCGCAGCGGGGTGGGCCTTCCGGGATGCAAAAAAGCCCCCCGTTGACCAGAACGGGGGGCCTTTTATTCTGCAGGCAATGCGCTTACCAGCCGCGACCGCCGCCGTAATAACCGCCGCCGCGATTGTAATTGCGGGTGTCAATGCCCGACACATCCAGCGCGATCACGCGGCCCTGCTGCACTTGGCAAGTGAACTTGCCATTGTCGGTGTTGCCGTGGCGGCCATAGCTTTGTTGCACTTGCAACCGGCCCTTGATTTGCAGGCCATAGCGGGTGCGCTTTACATCGCGGATTTCAGTGACATTGGCATAGCCATAGCCTTGGCCTGCGCGTTGCTCCACGGCGGCGACGCATTGCTCAATGGCGCGGCGGCCTGCGGCGGGACGCGGTTGTTGGCGTCCGTTATAGCCGCGGTTGTCGTAACCCCGTCCGTCATAACCATAGCCGCGCGTGTCCTCGTAATAGCGATCATCATTGTCGCTGCCGAGAATTGCTGCAATCCCGCCAATGATGATGGCTCCGGCAATCACATCGCCAACCGAAATGCCGTCACCACGGTCGCGTCCGCGATCCGCATAGGCCGGGGTGGCGGTGCCAACAGTCAAAGCAGCCAGGGCAACCGAAGCGCCAATGGTTTTGGTAAAATTCTTCATGATCAATTCTCCTTCAATCCGGTCGGAGAAGGAATGGGTCCCGACCTGTGATTGAAGGAATAGCGAATCGGTCATGAGGCAAAGCTGAACTGGCATGACAGCCACCGTTCAGGAAAAGTCATAGTTTCCTGAACGGCGCGTACGCCCCTTTATTCGTCGTTGAACAACCCCGTCCAATAGCCAAGGAAAGCGTAGATGTCGGAATATTCCTCAATCGTCTTATCCGTGGGCTTGCCCGACCCGTGGCCTGCCCGCGTTTCGATGCGGATCAGGTGCGGCTTGTCGCCCGCATCGGCGGCTTGCAAAGCGGCCGCATATTTGAAGCTATGCCCCGGCACCACGCGGTCGTCGGTGTCGGCGGTGGACACCAACACGGCGGGATAGGCCGCGCCTTCCTTGATAGTATGATAGGGCGAGTAGGTCAGCAGGTTGCGGAAATCCGCCTCTTTATTGGGATAACCATAATCATCCACCCAATAGCGACCCGCCGTGAAACGATCAAAGCGCAGCATGTCCATCACGCCCACCGCCGCGTGCGCCGCGCCGAACAAATCGGGGCGCTGGTTCACCACTGCGCCCACCAAAAGCCCGCCGTTGGAGCGGCCCTCAATCGCCAATTGCCCCTTGCCGGTGATGCCTTCGGCCATCAGATATTCGCCCGCCGCAATGAAATCGTCGAACACGTTTTGTTTGTTCAGCAAGCGCCCGCTTTCGTGCCAAGTCTTGCCATATTCCCCGCCGCCGCGTAGCCCCGCCTGCGCATAGACGCCGCCTGCCTGCAACCACGCCATGCGCGTCGGCGAATAGCCGGGGGTGAGCGAAATGCCAAACCCGCCATAGCCATAGAGCATCGTCGGATGCCCCTTGCTGAGGTCCAGATCCTTGCGATAGACAAGGAAAAGCGGGATTTTCGTGCCGTCTTTGGAGGTATAGAACCGTTGCTCGCTGACATAATCATCGGGGTTGAACGGCAATTCGGGCTGCGCAAAGACGGTGCGTTCGCCCGTCGCGGTGTTCAACCGGTAGATGACGGCGGGCGTGGTAAAGCCGGTGAAGGAATAAAACGTCTCCGGATTGCTGGCATCGCCGCCAAAGCCCGCCGCCGTGCCAATGCCGCCCAAGTCAATCGTTGCCGCCGGTTGCCCGTTTAGCGTCACCATCTCCACTTCGGCCTGTGCATCCTTCAGATAGGCAAGGATGATTTTGTCGCCGACGATGCTTGCCCCGTTCAGCGTTTCGCGCTTTTCCGCGACGATGTCGGCCCAGATCGGTGCTTTGCCCGGCGTGATTTGGGTGCTGACCACTTTCAGACGCGGGGCGTCTTTGTTGGTGACAAACCACAATTGGTCGCCGACGCCGTCCACAAGGGTCCAATTGTGCTCAAAGCCGGTGATGATCGGCGTCAATGGCGCGTCCATTGCGCCACCGCCCGCGATTTTGCGGCCATGCACTTCATACCGGTCATCGGTCCCCGAAGAGGATGTGACGATCAGCCATTGGCCGTCCGATGTGACTTGCCCGACGTGGTTCAATTCGGGCCGGTCCGGCGTGGCGTACAGCAACACATCATCGCTTTGCGGCGTGCCGATGCGGTGGAAATAGACCGCCTGATTGGTGTTCAGCGCCTGAAACGCTTGGGTTGAGTCGGGCTTGGGGAAGCGGGAATAGACGAACCCTTCGCTGCCCACCCATTCAAGGCCGGAGAATTTCACCCACTCAATGGCATCGGACATATCCTTGCCGGTGGCGACGTCCATTACGCGGACGGTGCGCCAATCGCTGCCGCCGTCCTGAATGGCGTAGGCCAGCATCGTGCCGTCCTTCGACGCCGCCCATTCGGCCAAAGCGGTCGCGCCGTCCTTTGCCCATTGGTTAGGGTCGATAAGCGGGCGGCCCTCTCCGGTCAGGCCGTCGCGGACATTGAGCACCGACTGATTCTGCAACCCGTCGTTGCGCATGTAGAAATACCGATTGCCCGCGCGGCGCGGGACGCCGAAGCGTTCGTAATCGAACATCTTCGCCATGCTGGCCTTTAATTCCGCCTTGACGGGCAGGTCTTTGAGATAGGCGCTGGTCACCGCCTGCTGCTCGGTGACCCAGCCCGCGACGGCGGGGCTGTTGCGGACATCATCCTCCAGCCAGCGATAGGGGTCAGCGACCGGCACGCCGAATTGCTCCTCCACCACATCGCCCTTTGCGGTGGCGGGATAGGTGGGCGCGGGGCGGGCGGCGAGTTTCATCTGGTCTCTTTCGGAA
>JBGSOJ010000186.1:0-2238 GCA_041739175.1 Sphingomonadaceae bacterium | reverse complement strand
GGCGCGGTTCGCGATTTGCCCGTTCGCGTGGCGGCTTCTTGTCCGCCCTTTTCGCGCCGGTAACGACAACTTCGTTGGCGGAGGAAGCGGACGGCGGAGGGGCGTATTGCGGGGCAACACGCGGCGGCGGTGGAGGCGCATAAGCATAAGATGCGCTTTCCTCATAATCCGGCCGCGCGAACAATTCGCAATGCACGGGAGAGGCTTTGGGTTTGGGTGGCTTCACTGGCGTGCGCGCCATGCCGGGGACCAAACCTACGGCCAAGGCCAAGATGGAGAATCCGCCAATAAGTCCCTTGCGCATAACCCTCACTCCCCAATTGTTGATGGGGGCAGTGTCCCGCATCATGCCTTACGGCAGGATGAACGAGATGGCCGTGCGCGTCAATTATTTGGCGGTGGTCTCCCGTGCCACTTCCCGCCAACCTATGTCGCGGCGGCAAAAGCCGGTGGTGAAGTCAATGGCATCGACGGCGGCATAGGCGCGCGCCTGCGCCTCGGTCACGCTGCTACCGAGCGCCGTGACGTTGAGCACGCGGCCACCATTGGCGATGAGCGTATCACCCTTCATCGCGGTTCCGGCGTGAAACACCTTCACCCCATCGCTCTCGGCCTCGGCAAGGCCCGAAATTGCTCCGCCCTTCTCCGGCGTGCCGGGATAGCCGTTGGCCGCCATCACAACGGTGAGGGCATAATCGGGCCTGAAAGCGGGGGCAGGGGCCTTTGCCAACTCGCCCGTGGCGCAGGCCATGAGCAGCGCAGCCAAATCGCCCGTGAAGCGGGTCATAAGCACCTGACATTCAGGATCACCAAAGCGGGCGTTATATTCAATCAACTTCGGCCCTTCGCTGGTCAGCATCAACCCCGCAAACAACACCCCGACATAGGGCATCCCCTCGGCGGCCAAAGTCTCAACAGTCGGGCGGATGATGCGCGCCATCACCTCGGCCTCCAATGCCGCCGTCAAAACCGGCGCGGGGGAATAGGCACCCATGCCGCCGGTATTGGGGCCGGTATCGCCCTCGCCGACGCGCTTATGGTCCTGCGCGCTGCCGAACGCGACGATGTGCGTGCCATCGGTGAGCGCGAAAAAGCTGGCCTCTTCGCCTGCCATGAATTCCTCCAGCACCACCGACGCGCCCGCATCGCCAAAACCGCCACCGAACATATCCTCCAGCGCGGCGTGGGCGTCGGCGAGCGTTTCAGCGATAATCACGCCTTTGCCCGCCGCCAAGCCGTCGGCCTTAATCACATAGGGCGGCGCGAAAGCGGCAAGGCCCGCGATGGCGTCCGCCTTGCTTTCATATTTGGCATAGCCAGCGGTGGGGATGCCGGCCCGCGCGCACAGGTCCTTGGTAAAGCCCTTCGACCCCTCCAACTGCGCGGCCTTTTGCGACGGCCCGAACACCGCGATTTGCGCCGCGCGCAGGCTATCGCCCAAACCGTCCACCAACGGCGCTTCGGGGCCGACGACGACCAGATCGATGCTTTTGTCCTTGCAGAAATCAATCACGCGCGCATGGTTGCCAATGTCGATTTGAACCGTCAAAGCGCATTCGGCCATTCCGGGATTACCGGGGGTCGCCCATAAGGTTTCTAGGCTGGGGGATTGCGCCAGCCGCCAGGCCAGCGCATGTTCACGCCCGCCGCCGCCGATTAGGAGTATGTTCATGGCCCGCGCCCCTCTTCCCGATTCCCGTTCGGGCAGGCTGTTAGCCGATATGGACGGCGGTAACAACGCCCCGCCCCTTTCGGTCAGCGAAATATCCGGCGCGCTGAAACGCGTGGTGGAGGACCGGTTCGGCCATGTGCGGATTCGCGGCGAACTGTCGGGTTTCAAACGTCCGGGCAGCGGGCATCTGTATTTCGCGCTAAAGGATGAAAACGCCAAAATCGACGGCGTGATGTGGAAAGGCGTCGCGGGAAGGCTGAATTTCCGGCCGGAGGATGGCCTGGATGTCATCGTCACGGGCAAGCTGACCACTTATGCGGGGCGCTCCTCCTATCAAATCGTCGCCGATAGCATTGAACTCGCCGGTGAAGGCGCGTTGATGCAGTTGTTTGAGAAACTGAAAGCCAAACTCGCCGCCGAGGGTTTGTTTGGGGAGGAACGCAAGCGTCCTTTGCCCCGATTACCGCGCGTCATTGGCGTGGTGACATCGCCGACCGGAGCCGTCATCCGCGACATATTGCACCGCCTCAATGACCGCTTCCCCCTGCATGTCATCGTCTGGCCGA
>JBGSOJ010000148.1:0-4204 GCA_041739175.1 Sphingomonadaceae bacterium | reverse complement strand
ACAAACGCCTCCGTCAGCGCGCGGCCCGCGCGGTTGTTGGGAATAAGGATCAAGGTATCGGAAAGCCCGCGCTCGTCATCGCTTAAATCATCCACCACACGCGCGGCGAAGGCATCGGCAAAGCCCCGGTGCGCGGGGATGGTGTAAACGGCGGGGCGTGTTGGCGATCCCACTTAAGCGCCCATGTGCGCGTGCGCGCCTGCCTTAGCCAGAAACGCCTCCGTCGGCGCAATCGCGTCGGGGGTGCCGACATCGAACCAATGACCGTGATGCTCAAGGCCGAAAAGGCGACCGGCGGCCAGCGCCCGGTCCCACAGGACATTGGTGGAAAACGGCCCGTCGGGCGCGCCGTCGAGCAACCGCCGGTGCAGGATTTGCACACCGGTGAAGATAAAGGGCGCGCTATCGGCCTGTCCCCTGCGCGTTAGCCGAGCGCTGTCATCCATCGCAAAATCGCCTTTGCCGCGATGGTTGTGCGCGCGGGCGTGCGGAATGAGGAGCAGCAGCGCGTCCATGGTCTCCGCGTCCCATGCGGCGGCGAGGCGGGTAAGCGCCGCGCCTCCGTCCTCGGTCCAGATATTGTCGCTGTTGACGCAATAAAACGCTTGGCTGGCAAGCAACGGCGCGGCTTTTTTCAGCCCGACGCCGGTTTCCAGCAATAGATCGCTTTCATCCGAAATGCTCACCCGCACGCCATGCGACTGGGTGCCCAAATGCGCGGTCAACAGGTCGGGGAGGTAATGCACATTGACCACAGCGTGCTCGACGCCTGCGCCCGCCAGCGCGGCCATCACATGGTCGATCATCGGCCTGCCCGCGATTTCGACTAATGGCTTGGGCCGGTCGTTGGTCAGCGGCCGCATCCGCGTGCCAAGGCCAGCGGCCATCAGCATCGCTTCGGTAATGGGGGCCTCGGTAATCATATCTCCGCCGCCAACAGGTCGCGGCGGCGGACTTCGTGCGGGATATTGGCGTCAAACCACGCCTGCATCGGCCCAAGCGCAGGGTGCGCCAAGTCGCGCTCCAGCAGGCCCCACATGCGCGGCATGAAACCCATATAATGCGGCTTCTTATCGCGTTGCCACAGGCGGGTGAAAATGCCGATGATCTTGGCATTCCGCTGCGCGCCGAGCAGGGCGTAGTGCAACCGGAATTCCTCGCCCGCTCCCGTTTCCACCGCGTAGAAATCCAGCATCGCGGCCTCCAATTGCGGCGACACATCGCGCCGCGCATCTTGCAACAGGCTCACCACATCATAGGCCGGATGCCCCGCCAGCGCGTCCTGAAAATCGAGGTGGCCCAGCCGCCCATCGGGCAGCAGCATGATATTTTCGGCATGATAATCGCGCAATACCGTGACAGGTGCAGCTTGTGCGGCGAGCACGGGGGCAAGCAATTCGGCCCACAACGCCTCATATCCGGCGGCATCCACATCAAGGCCAGCGGCGGGCGCGTACCACTCGGTCACCAATTTCACTTCGCGCAGATACGCCGCCGCGTCATAAGCGGGCACATCCGCCACGGGCAATGCGCGGACACGCAGCAGGTCGCCGATCGCCTTTTCATAAATCGCGGTTTCATCGTGCGGGTTGGCGTCCAAATGCTCGCGCATCCGACGGTCGCCCAAATCCTCCAGCAGGATCAGCCCGGCGGCCAAATCGCGCGCCAATATCGCGGGCGCGCGCAGGCCATGGCCGCACAGATAATCGGCCATCTTGACAAACGGGCGTGGGTCCTCATGCGGCGGCGGGGCGTCCATCAGCACGGCCTGCCGGTCGCCCTGCACCACGCGGAAATAGCGGCGGAAACTGGCGTCACCGGCCAAGGGCAGTATCCGCGCCCCCTCCCAACCCGCATCATCAATGAAGGCGCGGGCGGCAGGTGGCGGGGTCATTTGGGCTAAGGCGTTATTCGTGTCCATCGCTCTTTCCAAGCGGGACAGGCCGTCGCTGTCAACGCCCTTGTTGTCGCGCACGCAATTTCGATGTGGATGGACAGCGCCGACGCACTTAACCACGCGGGGCCCTTGTCCGGCCATTCGGCAATCACCGCGCCATAGGTGAGATATTCATCGAGCCCCAATTCCTCTGCCTCGTGCGGCGATTCCAGCCGATAGAAATCGCAATGCGCCACCGGCAACCGCGCCTCGGGCGATTCATAAGTCAGCATAATGGGGAACGACGGGCTGGCCACTTCGCCGACAAACTCCGCCCCCGCGAGCATTCCGCGCGCCAAAGTCGATTTGCCCGCCCCCAATGTGCCCGACAACAGCACGACATCGCCCACGGCAAGCACTGCGCCAATCCGGCGGCCCAGCGCGTGCATCGCGGCTTCGTCCAAGATCATGCTGGCGGCCCTAAACGCGGGGGATAACGATGGTCAGCATCGTCCCCTGCCCGACTTCAGATACCAGTTCCAATGTGCCGCCATGCGCCTCAATCAATTTCCGCGCGAGGGGTAGGCCTAAACCGCCTTTCTGAGCTTCCCCGTCAGCCTCCCCCATTGCTGACCGCGCAAAGCCGTCGAACACGCTCGCCTGCGTCCGCGCGTCCATGCCGGGGCCATTGTCCGACACGATAATCCGCGCGCCATCGCGGGTGCCGTCGGCGTAGAGCAGAATCTCGGGGCTTTGGTCCTTAGTACCCGCCGCATTATACCGCACCGCATTGTCCATAATCAGCGCCACCGCTTGGCTAAGCCGCCGCGCATCGCACGCCGCCTGGCCAAGGCTGGGCTTTATATCGGTGCGCAGGACGACGCCTGCCTGCGCCGCCTGCGTCCGATAATCCGCCGCCAGTCCTTCGAGCAATGGGGCCAACGCCTGCTTCTTCTTGGCTATTGGTAGCGCGCCCGCTTCGGATTGGCTGAAATCCATAATCGCCTCAATCTGCGCCGACAATCGCGCCGATGCCTCATGGATGGCATCGACATAATCGGCAGCTTGGCGCGGCAATTCACCCGCAATTCCGGCTTGCAGCATTTCGGCAAAACCGCCGATGGAGGTCAAGGGCGTACGCAGTTCGTATCCCATATTGGCGAGAAAACGGCTCTTAATCTCCGATGCCTCGGAAAGCGCCTCATTCCGGTCGCGCAATGCCCGCTCAACCTTTTGGCTGTCGGAGACATCGAGCATGGTGAGCAGCACATTGCCATCGGGCAAAGGGATCGCGGTGTATTGATAATGCGCGCCGCCCGCGAGCGCGATGTGCCCGCCCTTTTGCCGCCGCTCCGCCATCGAAATGCGGATTTTCTGCGTTACCTCAGCCATTTGCCCGGGCCGAGCAAGCGCGCCGGAAAGGCGGGTCATCAGCGCGTCGAGCCGTGGATGTTCCGACAAGACGGCCTCCTCCACGCCCCAGACATCGGCAAAGCGGCGGTTCCAGATGTTGAGCCGCCCGTCGCCGCTAAACACCGCTACGGCCTCAAAGAGGTTATCGAACGTCGCCGTCCGGACGCGCAGCAAAGTGTCGCGCGCGCTGGCGAGTTGCACTTGCTCGGTCCGGTCCTCAAACAACAGGAGCAGTCCGCCGCCCGGTACTGGCGAGCCAAGCACACGGATGTGCGTGCCATCGGACAACAGCCAGCTTTCCTCTTTTGTCTCGGGTGAGCGGAACCAGCCATCCAAGGCGGCGCGCCATTCGGCGGGGTCGCGGACCTCTGGCACACGGCCAGCCTCCCGCATCCGATCAAGCAGCCGCGCGAAATCGGGACGCTCGGCCAGCCATTCGTCCTTCATCGCGAACAGACGGCGGAACGGCAAATTGGTGAAAGTCAGGTTCTTCTCGGCGTCAAATTGCGCCACCGCCGCGCTCATATTGTCGAGCATGGAGCGTTGCGCGTTGGCAAATTGCCGATATTCGCGCGCCAATTCCGCCGCATCCTGCGTATCAATGGCATAGCCCGCAACCCCCGCCTCGCCAAGCGGCACATCGACCGCGCGCACTTGGCGGCGTTGACCGAACATTGTGGTGGTAATATCGCGCATTTGCACCGCGTTTTGATCCAGCGCCTGCGCCGCCGCGCCAATGGGGGAGAGGTCGCCGACGGGTTCGATCAATTCGATCCCATCAGCAATCACCGCGCGCGCGCTTTCCGCGCCGACGGCATCGACATAGGCGCGGTTGACAAGGCTTAGGCGCAGGTCGGGCGCGCGGTGCCACATCGGGAAAGGCGCGGCCTCAATCAGGCCGGAGAGCGCGGCAAA
>JBGSOJ010000127.1:0-33261 GCA_041739175.1 Sphingomonadaceae bacterium | reverse complement strand
CGACACCAAGAGCTTCTCTTTCAATGTAGGAACCAGTTTCAGATGAGTAAATTTACCCCCAAATCGACATTCATGATGTTTGGCGTTGCTGCCGCTATGGTTGCCTCCGCACCTGTGGTGGCTCAGGCCATCGCTTATGTTGACCGCACCATTGCGATCGTCAACACCGCTGCTTTCAAAAGCGGATGGCAACAAATTAACCAAATCTACGGCCAAAACATTCAATCGATGGCGCAAAAGGAGCAAGAAATTGCGACTCTGGTTGCGCCGCTTGACACCAACAAGGATGGTGATTTCTCGGATCAAGAATTGGCGGCTGCGCCAAAACCGACTGTTGATCGCATTAATGTGCTGAATGGCGAGATGCAGCAGTTGCAGGCGCCGATCATCATTGCGCGTATTTATGTGCTTGAGCAAATCAACACGCAATATGATTTGGCACAAGCGGCGGTTGTAAAAGCGAAGAAAGTGAACATCATTTTGCGGCGCGAGGCCTTGGTCTATGGTGCGGAAAGCGCCGATTTGACGCAATCGATCGTGGCGGAAATTGATGCCAAATTGCCGCAAGCCGCAATCGCTGCTCCTGAAGGTTGGCAGCCCCAACGTCGCTCGTTGCAACTGTACCAAGAAGTTGAAGAAATTCTGCAAGTGGATGCTATGCTCCGCCAACAACAAGCACAGCAAGGTGGGGCAGCCACGGCTGCACCCGCTCAGCAACCTGCGGCCGATCAGGGTCGGTAATTATGGCGGGCAGCGGGTTCGATGTCAGCCGGGTAATGGCGCTGTTGCCGCATCGCTACCCGATGCTGCTGGTTGACCGCGTGGAGGAGCTTGTCGTCGATGAGCGAATCCGCGCGGTGAAAGCCGTGACAATCAACGAAGGCTTTTTTCAGGGGCATTTCCCCGGCCGTCCCATTATGCCCGGCGTGTTGATTGTCGAGGCTCTGGCGCAGGCGGCGGGCGTATTGGCGATGGAAAGTCTCGGCCTCGCTGGTTCAGGAAAGCTGGTATATTTCATGGCGATTGAAAACGCCAAATTCCGGCAGCCCGTTGAGCCTGGATGTTTGCTCCATTTGGACGTCGCATTTGTTCAAAAACGGACGCGGGTTTGCAAATTTTCTGGCGTTGCCAAAATGGGTGAGACGGTGGCGTGTGAGGTCAACTTCACCGCCATGATCGCCGATCCTCCGGCCTAAAGTCTTGATGCAAGCGCATAGGGTGCGGGGCAGGGTGGTGGTCGCCCATCAACTGCCCCTTTGCGTTTCTGTCCGTCATGCTTATTTATAGGGTATGACAGTCTCTCCCATCGATGACCTCTCCGAACGGACGCGAACTATATTCCGCGTCGTCGTGGAAAATTATCTGGAAAGCGGCGTGCCCGTTGGCTCGCGCACGATATCGAAGATTTCGGGCCTGTCGTTGTCGCCGGCGTCGATCCGCAATGTGATGCAGGATTTGGAAGAGCTTGGCTTGCTCGCCGCGCCGCATACCAGCGCTGGGCGAATGCCGACTGACACGGGGCTGCGGCTGTTCGTTGACGGCATGCTGCACGCAGCACAGCCTAGTGCGGAGGAGCAACGCGCGATTGAGGCTCAGTTGCCGACGCACAGGTCGGTGCAAGAGACATTGGCGGCAACCTCCTCCATTTTGTCGGAGCTTTCCGCATGTGCTGGGCTGGTATTGGCGGCGAAAAGAGAGCCGGTGCTGCGTCAGTTTGGCTTTGTTCCGCTCTCCGACCGGCAGGCGCTGGCCGTCATTGTGGGGGCAGACGGGCACGTTGAAAACCGTGTGGTAGACCTTGACGGCATTTTGAGTATTACCAACCTGAATGAGGCGGCCAATTATATTTCAACGCGGCTCGCGGGTTTGACAATGCAAGAGGCGCTGGTGCGTTTGCAGGCGGAATTATCCGCTGGTAAGGCGGCACTCGATGATGCCAGCGCGGAACTGGTTCGGCGGGGATTGGCGAAATGGTCCTCCGACACTGATCGCCGTCCCGTCTTGATCGTCAGCGGGCAGGCCAATCTTATCGATGAAACCGCCGCCGCCGATATTGACCGGGTTCGGCAATTGATGGACGAATTGGAAAAACGGCAGGAGATTGCAAGCCTAATCGATAGCGCCCGCGAGGCTGAGGCGACAAAAATCTTTATCGGCAGCGAAAACAAACTCTTTTCCTTGTCTGGTTCATCGGTCATAGCGGCCCCTTATCGGGACGGCAGCGGCAAAATCGTTGGTGTTTTGGGGGTTATCGGCCCCACCCGCTTGAACTATGCACGCATCGTTCCCATGGTTGATTTTACCGCGCAGGCGCTTTCCCGGCGCTTGGGCTAATTGGATTGAAATTGAGATAGTATGATCGACAATACCGAAAACAACACGCTGCCTCCCGAAGGCGAGAATGAGCATGATGCATTGGAGCTTCAGGATTCTGATCGGCAGGATGCCGACGGTTCAGACGGCGATAGCGCCAATGATTTGTTGATGCGCATTGCCGATTTGGAAAACCAACTCGACGCAACCAAGCAAGAGGTATTGTATGCGCAGGCGGATACCCAAAATGTGCGGCGGCGGCTTGAAAAGGAAGCCCAAGATGCCCGCGCCTACGCGGCGACCAATTTTGCCCGCGACATATTATCGGTAGCGGACAACTTAACCCGGGCATTGAGCGTAATCCCTGCCGAGGCGCGTGAGGATGAAGCGTGGAAAGGACTGGTCGTCGGGCTGGAGGCGACGGGACGCGAATTGGACGCCGTCTTTGCGAAAAATGGTATCACGCGCGTTGCGGCCATGGGCCTGCCGCTAGACCCAAACCTGCATCAGGCGATGATCGAAATGCCGAGCGATGAGCCACCGGGCACCGTGATTCAGGAAATGGTGGCGGGCTATATGATAAAGGATCGTCTGCTGCGGCCAGCTATGGTCGCCGTGGCGAAAAAGCCAGACTAATCATAGATTAATCAGCCATTCTTAGCGCGACGTCGTTCATAAATCGGACGGCGTCGCCTTTGGCCAACCAGTCGGCCTCTGCCGCAATCGCACCCAACAAATCGGATAGTGGCTCAATTTCGGCTTTTGCGAAATTGCCAAGCACATAACCGCTCACGCGGTCTTTGTGCCCCGGATGACCAATGCCAAGCCTAATGCGTTGAAAATCCTCACCGATGTGCGCGATTGTGGAGCGGATGCCATTATGCCCCGCTGCGCCGCCGCCTTGCTTGACCTTCAGTTTGAAGGGCGCAATGTCGAGTTCATCGTAGAAGGTGGTGATATCTGATTGTGCTAACTTAAAAAAATCCATTGCGGCGCGCACCGAACGGCCACTTTCGTTCATAAATGTCGCGGGTTTCAGCAAGCCAACACGTTGCCCGCCAATGCGGCCTTCCTGATACCAGCCCTGAAATTTCTTTGCCGGTGCGGGAAAGTCATGCACTTCTGCCAAGGCGTCCACAGCCATGAAGCCAATATTGTGCCGGTTCATCGCATATTGCGGACCGGGATTCCCAAGGCCAACCCAAAGCTGCACGCGCTAAATTCCTAATAAAAAGACCGGACGGATGTAACCGTCCGGTCCAATTTTGTCTATCGCTGCGTAAGCGTGAGGGCGGCAGTTACGCCTCCTCGCCATCCTTTGCGGCGTCGTCTTTGCTCTTCAGTCCGGAGGGCGCGACGATCGTGGCGATTGTGAAATCGCGATCCGTTATGGCACTTGTCGAACCGTCGGGCAGGGTGACGGCCGAAATGTGGATCGAATCGCCAACTTCGTAACCGGTAACATCAATCACGATTTCGTCAGGAATCTTGTCCGAAGCACAGATGAGTTCGAGTTCGTGGCGCACAATGTTCAACACACCGCCACGCTTCAGGCCCGGCGAATCATCTTCATTGATGAACACCACCGGCACTTCAACATCGACAGTCGAATCTTTGTTCAGCCGCAAAAAGTCGGCGTGAATGGGACGATCAGAAACCGGATCAAAGGCGACATCCTTTGGTAGTGTCCGTTGTACCTTGCCATCAACGGTCAGTTCGACAACGCTGTTCATGAAATGCCCAGTCATCAGCAACTTATAAAGCGCTTTTTCCTCGACATGGATGGCAATGGGTTCTTTACCGTCGCCGTAGATCACGGCGGGGATGCGGCCTGCGCGGCGCAATGCACGGGAGGCTCCCTTGCCTGCCCGTTCGCGCGGCTCGGCCGACAAGGTCAGCTGATCGCTCATAATGTTTCTCCAAAAATAAGTCACTTGGCCGCCACGCCTCCAGGGATGACCGATGACGCCAAGCGGGCGCGCATATACGATTTGTTGGAGGAGGGCAAGGTGATTCCCTGATGCGGTGCCACAACTTCGGCTATTGGAGGCGCTCAATACGCCATCCATCGGCCTCTAGCTTGCCAAGTACATTTCTATCGCCCACCAAATGTGCCGCGCCTATGGCCACAAACGGTTTTTGGCCTTGACTTGCCGAGGCGGCAATTTTCGCGCTCCATTGTGCATTGGGTTCATGCAGCAAAGCCTCACGGAGCGCCGCATCCGCCATGATACCTCGTAAGGAAATGCGTTCCAAAGCGACAAGGTCGCCGCTCAGCCAAGCGGTGAGCATGATCTGAAATTCGGCGCGCGGGTCGCTGGGCTGCACGCTTCGCGCGAGCATTGCATTTTGTACTTCGTCCGGCAGCCCGTCGAAACGCGCATATTGATCGGTGGCCGTTTCAAGCGGGAGTAGCGGCTTGCCCTCACTCTCGAATGCTGCGCGCAATTGTGTTTCGACACCGAGCGACGTTGACACCGATAAGCCTTGCGCTTTCGCTTGCATCATCACCAGCATGGCCGCCCAACTTTCCAGACTGTTCAATCGGGTCAGCGAAATGTTGTGTTCCTCGGCCAAGGACTTGGCTTGACCAAAGGCGTTGCCATCCATCCGCTTGGATAAAGGGATTACCGGCTCATCTGCCGCCATGGCGTCAAACCCATTGTCCGCGGCGCTTTCTGCATCAATTTCGGTGATCAGCACACCCGCTTGCGCAACAGCGCGTTTAATCTGCGGGGTCATCCAACGCACATTGCGGGGCAGCATATGTAAGGTGCCAATAACATAACCGACACGCCCGCTGTCCGGATCAACGATGCGCCAAAGCGCGGGTTGCTGTTTGTCAGGCAAATCATATGCATGACCGGCGGGGCCGTCGCACGAAGAAAGCGCGATTGTCGCCAATGCGAGGAAATTCAAAAAAAGAAAGCGAGCCACATTCATGACCCGCCTTCTTCCTTATAACACCACGGCCCGTCAAGCGATGCAACGCGGCCAAACCGGTCAGGACATAGCGCCACCCATATTTTTAATTTGGAACGCGCACCGCGATATGACCTTCTTTCGCCAGCATGTTCTGCACGCTTTTGTCACCGGCCAAATGGGCCGCGCCGACCGCGACGAACAATGTGCCGGGTTCGTCCATTTTCTTGTCGAGCCATGCTGTCCAATTGGCATTGCGCTTCGTCAGCAAGGCCAGTTCTACGGCTTCGGCGTCACCGATCGACTCGGCCATAACGGTACCGATGGCTGTGTCATCTCCTGCCATCCAATAATCAAGCAGTCGGTTCAATTCGACGACCCCCTTCGTTGGATTGTTTACCACTTCACCCAGCATTGCGAGCTGTTCGTCGATGGTGAATCCACCAAAAATGGCGAATTGTTCGTCCGCTGTTTCCAGCGCCATAATTGGCTTTTTGCTCTCTTTGGCGGCAGCAGTCAGGACGCTTTCCGCGCCAGAATTGGGGTCCCAGCCAGATTGCATCAATTGTATCCCATAGAGCGTGATGTAGGCGAACCAGGGCAATTTGTCTTCAAAAGCCGCCGCCGGGATACCGATTCCCTGCATTTGCGCCTCATAATTGGTGCGCGTTGTGCTATCCAGACGATCGGATAGTTTTACGCCGTCCGTTGCAGTGCCGTGTTTGTTCAGCAATTGAACCATTTCGCCCATTGGTGGCTCGATTATCTCCAGCACCAGAGCATCGGAGCTGTCGAACGCAGACTTAACCGGCCCTTTAAACCAAACCACATCCTTGGGCAGCAAGTGTATTGTCCCAAAGAGATAGATGGTGGTGTCGGCATCTTTCAAAACCCATAGCGCGGGTTTTGCTTCCCGCATGGGCGGGGCCACTTGTTCGATTGTGATTGGCGCGGTCGGTGCTGGTTCCGCCGCCGTAACGGGTTCAGTTGATGTCGTTGCCATTGACTTATTATTCGCACTGCACCCCATCAGCAGGGCAGGGAGCGCCAGCGAAGCCAGTAATGTGATCGAATATTTGCGGGCTATGTTCGTCATTGTAAACTTCCTTTCCAAAATAAATTTCATGATGCAATATATTGATTTATATAAACTTTTTGTATGCCCAAACGCCGGTCCAAACAAAACTGAATATAGCGATGGTCGCGCCCAGCGATATTTCCGGGACCACACCGGCCCAATTTAAAATCACCCAGCTACCGCCCAATCCAATCAAAGCATATCCTGCGATGAGACCGCCCCATAATACGGCTTGTTCCTCATGCTCATCTACGGAACGATGCCAAAGCCAAGTAATGGGCCATAAAATCAAGTTGAGTATTACAACCATTGTAATGGCCAAGGCAGGGCTCAGGCTTAAGAGCGGATCTGGCAAAGGATCACCGCTTCCCACCGAGTGCCCGATTTCAAAGGCTGAGTCAAAAAGAGCGACACCCAAGGCAATGCCAAGCAACAACGAACAGCCGAGCGTCACCCAGTAAGTCTTGCGGCGCGCGGACAGGTTTTTCCAATTTTTGATGATGCTCAATTGCCGCTCCCCTTTGCTTCTAAGTTTGGACTCGATGACGCATCGGCGTCGTCGAAAATGGCCTCAATCGGCATGTCAAACAGCCGAGCCAAACGGAACGCTAATGGAAGCGACGGATCGTGCTTGCCAGTTTCTATCGCATTCACCGCCTGCCGCGAGACATCCAGACGCAACGCCAAATCGGCCTGAGACCAATTGTGCATCGCGCGTAGGACCTTCAAATTGTTCTTCACGGGTCAGGCATTCCAAGTCGAATTGCTGTAATGACGGCCTGACTATGTGTCAGGTAAACATGACTTATCTGAACTCGATTGATATGTCAACAGTACCTAACAAAAAGTCGCAATGAGGTGACTTTCGCGACACTACACGAAATGTGTTGCCGGCTATCTTGACCCATAAAGCATTGATTTCGTGAGCCGTTCGACGCGGTATCCCTTTTTCTCCAATAGGCGCAGAACCGAATGCGGGCCGCTAAAATGCGCCGATCCTGCGGCAATCAAAAGATTGCCCGGGCGGTCCATTCTGTTGGCAATCCAATCGGTCCAGTCAACGTTGCGGTCATAAATGAGGGCCTTGTAGGTGCCGTCTTTCAGCAAGGCGGCTTCATCGCCAAAATCAAATTCGGTCACTTCTCCCCTGGCCCAAGCCCTCTCTTGCGCAAAGAGGTCATCGCTTTCGACCTCTCCCGATTCCCCAGACAGTTGGCGATTGTATAGGATGCCGTTAAACGGCGCGATTTGATCCTCATCGGACAATGCCGCCAACCCTCTCAGGCCCGCCATCGGCGTCTCGATGGACCCGATCGGCTTGCCCGCATCAGTGTAAATTTTGGTCAAGACGCTCTCAACCCCGTCTTCGCTTGTGGCGCCCGCATCGAAGGCCATACCGTATTCGTAGAAGAACGAGAACAGCCACAACGGTACGCTGTCCAATTCGCGGGCCGTGACGGTGAATTGACGCGCCCATTTCCGAAACTCAGCGCGATTTTCGGGCCAGATTAATTCCATCAATGCTTTCGAATTGGCATTGCGCTTTCGGACTGTTACCAAAGCGCTCATTTCGGCTTCACTCGCCGCCGCGTCAGCGTCATTGACCTCTAAGACCAGTTCCTCAGTCTTGGCGAACAACGCCTTGATGTCGCTGGATTGCCAATCGATTTCTGGCGGCAAAACGTGCGTCGTACCAAGAAAATAGATCGTCGTATCTTCATCGCGTATGACAAATATCGCTGGTCCATTCGTGAACGCATCCTCCGCCTTGGCTTGATCCGCAACCGTTGCAGCCTTTTGAGCCAAAGCAGGTGCCGGTAACAAAACCACCCCCAACACAGCAAGGGCATGGATCAATATGCGGTGGCAGTGCGCTTTAAATTTTGCTGTCATATTGAAATAGATAGCTTGCCATTTCACTTTGGCAATGGACGTTTCGGACTACGCAGAGGAAATTCAGTGTCGGCCCTTGACGCCTGCTGGGGTTTGAAATAAAATAATACAGAAGAGTAATTTTTATACATTCTTTTGAGCCGTCTAACCGTTTGTTTGGAGAGCGATATGCAAGGTGAACCGCGACTCAACCGTCCGCCGTTGGCGCTCCACATTCCGTCGCCGCGGTTTCGTCCGGGCGACAAAGTTACTCTCGACTTCTTGAATATCCCTGCGCCCGATGCGCTCCCGCGTCCCGATGAGGCGGCCCCGCATAAGGAGTTGCAGGATTTTGCGTTTGGCATGGTTCGTGTGTTGAACGACGACAATGAGGGCGGTGGTAGCTGGGACCCGCGCCTTGACGATTCGACATTGCTTAAAATGCTGCGCGATATGGCGCTGCTGCGGGTATTTGATGACCGGATGCATCGCGCACAGCGGCAGGGTAAGACCAGCTTTTATGTCAAATCCACCGGTGAAGAAGCGATCGCCACCGGCGCGGCGCACGCGCTGGATTTTGATGATATGTGCTTTCCGAGCTACCGGCAGCCGGGTCTGCTCATTGCGCGCGGCTATCCGATTGAGAATATGATCAATCAGATTTATTCCAACCGATTGGACCCCTTAAAGGGACGGCAGTTGCCGATCATGTATTCGTCAAAGGAATACGGTTTTTTCAGCATTTCGGGCAATTTGACCACGCAATATCCGCAAGCCGCCGGTTGGGCGATGGCGTCGGCGAGCAAAGGCGACAGCCGCATCGCCGCGACATGGTGCGGGGAGGGGTCAACGAGCGAGGGAGACTTCCACAATGGATTGACGTTCGGAGCCGTTTACAACGCGCCCGTCATCTTCAACGTCGTGAACAACCAATCTGCGATCAGCAGCTTTTCGGGCTTTGCAGGCGAGGAGCGCACGACCTTTGCCGCGCGCGGTCTTGGCTATGGCATTCCGGCTCTAAGGGTTGATGGTAACGATATCCTTGCGGTTTATGCGGCGACGCAATGGGCAGCCAACCGCGCGCGGATGAACCTTGGCCCGACGCTCATCGAGCATTACACCTACCGTGCAGAGGGACATTCGACCAGCGATGATCCAAGCGCTTATCGCAGTGTGCAGGAGCGGGAGGAGTGGCCATTGGGCGACCCGATCCGCCGGCTGAAACGCTATCTGGTCAAACGCGGCCTGTGGGATAAAGACCGGCACGCTGCGATGGATTTGGAGGTCGCGGAGCAAGTCCGCGCTGCGCAGAAAGCCGCCGAAAAGAACGGCATCCTTGGCCACGGTCTGCACCAACCGCTTGAAACGATGTTCCAGGATGTGTTCGAGGAAATGCCCTGGCACTTGAAAGAACAGGCCGAACAAGCCGCCCGCGAAAGGAAACTCAAATGGCCCGAATGACGATGATTCAGGCTATTAACGATGGCCTTGCCACCATGATGGAGCGGGACGACAATATCGTCGTGCTCGGCGAGGACGTTGGCTATTTCGGTGGCGTGTTCCGCGTGACCGCTGGCCTGCAAGAGCGGTTCGGTGCCACGCGCTGCTTTGACACGCCAATCACCGAGTGCGGAATTATCGGCGCGGCGATTGGTATGGCGGCCTATGGTTTGCGCCCTGTGCCGGAGATTCAATTCGCCGATTACATCTACCCCGGCCTTGACCAAATTGTGAGCGAAGCGGCGCGGATGCGGTACCGGACGGCGGGCGATTTTACCAGCCCGATTACTGTGCGAGTCCCCTTTGGCGGCGGCATCTTTGGTGGGCAAACGCATAGCCAGTCGCCGGAAAGCCTGTTCACCCATATGTGCGGCGTGAAAACGGTGGTGCCGTCCACGCCTTATGATGCCAAGGGCCTTTTGATTGCGGCGATTGAGGATAATGATCCGGTGATCTTCTTTGAGCCGAAGCGGTGCTATAACGGCCCGTTCGATGGCTATTACGACCGCCCTGCGCTGAGTTGGAAAGACCATGCGGATGCGGATGTGCCTGATGGTTATTACCGCATTGACCTAGGCAAAGCGCGCGTGGTGCGCGAGGGTGAGGCGGTGACTGTGCTCGCCTATGGCACGATGGTGCATGTCGCCGCGCAAGTGATTGCGGAGCATGGGATTGACGCGGAACTCATCGACTTGCGCACGCTGCTGCCGCTCGACATCGACACCATAGAGGCGTCGGTCAAGAAAACCGGCCGCTGCGTCATCATCCATGAAGCGACACGAACCAGCGGTTTTGGCGCGGAATTGTCGGCGCTCGTTCAGGAACGCTGCTTCTATCATCTGGAGGCACCAATTGAACGCGTCACTGGATTTGACACCCCGTATCCGCACAGCTTGGAATGGGCCTATTTCCCCGGACCAATCCGCATTGGCGAGGCACTCGACCGCATTACCAAGGATATTTGATATGGCGCGTTTTGAATTTAAACTGCCCGACATTGGCGAAGGCATTGCCGAGGCAGAGGTCGTCGAATGGTTCGTGTCCGTGGGCGATGTGGTCGCGGAGGACCAACCGGTCGCTGCGATGATGACCGATAAGGCGACGATTGAACTGGAATCTCCCGTTGCCGGCACAGTGATTGAGCGGAACGGGGAAGTTGGCGATATGCTGGCAATCGGTTCGCTGCTGGTGGCGATTGATGCCGTGGGTGAGGGCGGTGATGCGGGGCAAAGTGAAGCTGCGCCCGTCTTGAAGGAGGCTCCAAAAGTGGAGCCTGCGCCCGCGCCCGAACCCGCGCAAGACGAAACATCCGCGCCAGTTGACGCCATGCCGTCAAAACATGCTGCACCTGCCGCGCCCAAAGCCAAAGTCCTTGCCGCGCCTGCGGTGCGCCGTCGTGCGCTAGACCTTGGCATTGATCTCGCCGATGTTCCACACGAGGGGCATCAGGTGCGTCATGGTGACCTTGACGCTTTCCTTGCCTATCGTGGTGAGGAAGGATTCCGACCCGCAGGAGGCACGCGCGCCGACGAAACTATCAAGGTCATCGGTATGCGCCGCCGCATTGCAGAAAACATGGCGGCCAGCAAACGCCACATCCCGCATTTTTCTTATGTCGAGGAAATTGATGTCACCGATCTGGAGGCTATGCGCGGTGCTCTCAATAGCGCGCGCGGAGATAAGCCGAAGCTGACTTTACTGCCGCTAATGATCACCGCGATTTGCAAAGCGGTGCCCGCCTTCCCGATGATAAACGCGCGCTATGATGATGAGGCGGGGGTGGTCACGCGGTCGGGTGCGGTGCACCTTGGCATGGCGACGCAGACGGACGCCGGGCTGATGGTTCCCGTCATCCGCAATGCGGAGCGGTTGAATGTATGGCAATTGGCGCGCGAAATTGCGCGGCTGGCGGATGCGGCGCGCAGCGGTAAGGCAAAGTCGGAGGAGCTTTCCGGGTCAACCCTCACAATCACCTCGCTTGGCCCGCTCGGCGGTATCGCCACCACACCGGTCATCAATCGGCCAGAGGTTGCCATCATCGGCCCTAACCGCATTATCGAACGCCCGATGTTCGTTGGAGATGCGATTGAGGCGCGCAAGCTCATGAACCTCTCTATCAGCTGTGATCACCGGGTCGTCGATGGCTGGGATGCAGCCAGTTTTGTTCAGGCCGTACGCCGGTTGCTCGAAACACCCGTGTTGCTTTTCGCGCCGGAATAGCAGGGCCAAACGGGAAAGACCCCGGCTTTACAGGCCGAGGTCTTTGAAAGCCGTTTGGTCCAATTTGATGTCCAATTGGATATACGGGCCGCTGCGCGTGTAGCGGGACTCTTCAAAATCGCGGTCATCGTAACCGACGAAATTATAGCCTAAGCGGACATTCATGTTCTTGTCGGGGGCAAGTGTGACCATAGGGCCACCCGAATACGCAACGCTGTCAAACCCATTGCCGACGCGCACGGTGCCCGCAACGCCGAGATCAAGCCGCTGCGTTATGTCGAAGCGTGCGTCGAGGCCGAACACATTGCTCCACCCTTCAACATCGGCAACGCCAAACCGTTCGGTGACATAGCGCGTGCCCCAGAAGAAGCTGTACTCACCCGTTTCGTAAAAGGCCTTATTCTTGCTCTCATCGTCCCATTGGTCGATGGGCGTGTAATTGATCGTTACTGACCCTAAGGCACGGCGTGATCGCGCATTGCCGCTGATTAAGAAGCTGCCGGCAACTGGGGCCGCGGCGCCGTCGATGGCACCACGGACTTCGTCATGGCGCAGTTCGGCTTTTGCCAGCCAGCTCCATTCACTGTCCGCAGGGCGGTGGGCCCAACTCATTTGCAATTCGGCCACTTCGCTCGTTGCATCTGTGGCGTCGCTGGCGTGGGTATAGCGGATTAGGCCGCCCACGGCCTCACCATCGGCAATTTGCCGGATGAAACCAGCGGTCGCGCCGTAACGCTCTCCCGAGTCGGCGTCACGATACTCGACACGCCCTGTCATGCTCCAGGGACCCTCATGGTAGTTGGCACCCATCGAGACAGCGATAAAGTCCTCGGTCAGGACATCATTGCCCGCCAAGAAGCCGCCGGTGGCGGCAGGCTGCGCAGGGTTGACCACATCGGTGCGGCTGATGCCATTCAATGTGCGGTTGCCATCGACGGAAAAGTCCACGGTGACCTTGTCGCTAATTTGCAACGATTGTTTCAGGCCATAAGCGGCAAAACTGCGTGGGCCGTATTCGGTAATTGTCTGTTGCCCGGCAGTTGCAAGAACACGGCCGCCTTTCCACGGGGTTACTTCAAAGCCCGCGCGCACGGTGTCAGCGGTTATCGAGCCACCGACGGCACGCTCATAACCGGCCACCAATTGTATGGCCTGGCTGACGGCATAACGTGCACCCAATTGGTAGCGGGCAGGGAAGTCAACGCTGGCATCTTGCGAGTTGATTGGCATTTCTGCGCCCGCGTCGAGGGTGAACTTGCGGCCAATCTTTTGCGATCCGGCGAATTTGAGTAAGGTCGAACGGTTGGTCGTTCCATCGCTCAACGAATCCTCGGCGAAAATCAGGCCAACAGTGGCCGACCGAATAGTATCGCGCAATTGCAATTCAGCCGACGCGGCGCGGCGGCGTGTGCCACGGCCCAATTGGTCCTCTTGCCAGGCAAGCGCGCCCAGCGAAATGAGCTTCGAGATGCGCGCGCGGGCATCCACGCCGAATTTGCGCGTTGCGGTTTCGCTTGCGTTCAATTGCCCGACGCCGAAACCGGCGTCCTGTTGACGGGCATAAGCGAGCAAGTCGTAATCCTTGCTATGATGCTCGGCTTCGATAAGCCATGCATCGCCACTGGCGTTCGCGCCGGCTTGCCCCGCCATCGGTGCGCTTTTGCTATGGGCATATTCTGCGCGGATTTCCGTTGCGTTATTGGGACGCACGCGAAGGTCGGCACCAATCATATCGGTTTTGACCGTATCACCTTCATCATGGATCGCGGTAACACCGATGCGCAGTTTTTCATCGGCCGTGGTATAAGCGGCGCGCCCACCCGCATTGGTGACGCGGCGGCCGGTACCTTCGATTTCATAATCAGCGACAATGAATTGCGGATTGCCGTCAAAATCGCGGCTGAGCACGGGTTCTTTGAAACGGATCGTGCCGGTCGCATAATCGATCTCATAGTCAATGTAGCGCGAAAGGCGCTTTTCACTGACGATAATATCGGAGCGCAACCGATCGCGTACTTGGAGCGTGATCGTTTCGGAATTCGGAATAATAAAGCGCGCACCCAATGGATAAGGACCGGTGAGGCCGTTGCCTTGAATTTCGTCGCGCTTATACCGCTGCGCCGTTTCGGAATAGAACACCGTCGCTGCAACCTGTGGGGTGCCATATTGCGCTTTGAAACCGTTGAGGCTGCGCTGATAGCGGGCCAATTGCGGATCGTTGATGTTGGTTTGATAATCGCCGAACATCGCGAAGAAATTCGGGCGCTCTACCTTCGCATATAGCTTGCGAAGCGAAGCGGCGTCATAGCGTTGCTCGGCGCGATCGGCGTAGATGGTGTAATAAGCGCGCGGGTCGATGGTCCCGGCGAAGCGGGTTTCTTCGCTGTCTTTGTCGCTGTCATACGCCATCGTCAGCAGCCATTTTTCGGACAATTTGCCCTTCGCATAAACGGCAATGCGCCCATCCAGCGTATCGTCAGTCACTTCGGCGTCGGCGACATCGCGGCTAAGATGGTTAAAGCCAAAGCTAACCGATGCCAGACCCACCAGTGTCCACGGCCGATTGCCCGCATCAAGCCAGACATCGACTTTCTGTTCGCGCTTCACTTCGCCGTCGGCGAAGGGGAAGGTGATTTGCACTGAACCGGAGGCGGTTGTTGGCTCCAATTGGATATAGGCGATGCCATCGTCGCCGACGACTTCCCAGCCCGTTGGCGCGCGGTCCATGCCTGCAAGCTGCCGCGCCTGTTGCGCATCAACTTCGATGGCGGCTTGGTAGGGGGCGGGCACTGAAAATGCGCCGTGCGTGCCATGGGGAATCGGGCGGCCTTCGCGATCGGTCAAGCGGACAGCGATAACCGGCCGACTAATCCCGTCGGCGACATAATGGCCAACCTCAGGGAGCAGCTTCGCCTGCATTGGCGCGCCAGAGAGATACACCGTTTGCGTCAATTCCTGATGCAGGGTGCCGTCCTCTTTGATCACGCGTGCGGTCAAAACGTTCGCGCCGGTCTCAAGCGCGATACCGCGCCAAAGGCTGACATTGATCCGCTTGTTGGCGCTGGTGCGTATGCCATCATAGGCCAGCGGCGGGGCTGGCTGGCCATTGACCAGCAACTCAACCTTCATCCCGCCGGGGTGCTTAATCGCAACGCGGGTGGAGCGCAGGCGCGGGTTATGATCTGTTAGTGGATAGAGGAATGCCGTACCGGGAGTTTGACCGGCAAGCCAATCGGTTTCGGCGCCAGCGGCCTCCGCATCCGTTTTCGCTTCGGGAACTTGGAAAGTGGAGGCACCCACGACTTCGCGCGGTGCAACGGTGTGAGCGTGAAAGTCCGCCCGCTTCAGAACGCCGCCACGGCCCTCAACAAAGCGTGAGATTGGACTCTCAGCCGTGCGATTGTTGGTCGGGCAATCCAGCGCCTCCTGATCCAAGGGCAGCGAATGCGGATCGATTTGCACGACATGCTTGCCGGGGCGCACGCCTTCGAAATGGTAGCGGCCATCGGCGTCGGTAACGGTGTAGGTGCCGTCCTCCAACATCACGCGCACGCCCGCGATGCCCTTCGCCGATTTAGGATCGGTTAGGCATCCGCCTTCCGTAACGCGGCCAATGATCGTGTAGCGATCTGTCAGCATATCTTTTTCAATTCGCACGGCGGCATCGACGGTGCCGCTGGCTCCGCCACGGGTATCGGTGGCGGTTGCACGGTTTACCGCGACGCCGTTGCGGGCATCGGGACGAACCTCTGCAAGATAGCTGAGCTTTCCGGTTTCACCTGCGGCAAGCGCCGGTGCAGTGATCGAGAATCGGCGGCCATCTCCAGTGACGTTTGCCACCACCGCCACGCCATTGTAGGTTACGCTGTCGGCGCGCAACCGCATTTCGATTGGCAAGTCATCGGTGATCGTGATCGCGCCGGTGCGATTGCTGCCCGTACCTGAAACCGTGATGTCGTAGCGGATGAAGTCGCCTGGCGCGGCGGATGCCACTTGCGCGCGCTTTGATAGAACCAGCCCCGCCGATGGACGGTCCACAGGAATGTCAACGCGAACAGCCTCAGGCGTGTTTAATGTCAGAGATTGCCCGTATGACGCGGGAATAATCTCCATCGGCAAGCCATCGGGACGCAGCAGCGTTTCGAGATATGCCTCAGGTGCGTCCGAAGCCCAGCGATACTCCCCCGGTGGCGAGACGACCAAACGATACTCGCCTGGACGCACGAAGGGAAAACGGTAGAAGCCATCGGTGAAGTCATAGACTTGGCCCGAGCTGTCGGAGACAGTGCCGCCGGAAATGACTTGGCTTGGGAACGATGAGATACCATCGTCGCCAAAAACTTGCGCAGGTTGCCCTGTCGCCACATCAATGAGCGTTACAACGGCGCCGTCAACGGGGCGGCCATCGTCGCTGTCGAAAACGATACCGAATGGATCGATCAAGATGTCGACATTGCCAACACCGATCGTTGTGCCACCGCCATTGGTAACAACAACATTCAGTTCATCATTCTTTTGCACGCTGAGAACACAATCACCCGACACCGCCGCAGGCGGCATGGCGCGCGTATTGATGTAGCCCATGAACACACCGGTATTGACGCCCGTTTCGGTCAAGATAAGCGTTTCACGGTCGGAGGCAGAGGTTGTGCCCTCCAACACGATTTGGAGCGTGTTCACCTGCGTTGCATTGGTATTGGCCGCTGCATTATTGATCGACAGGACAATGGGTTGCCCGGCATGGATTGCGCTTGTTGCGACCAAGTTTGCCGAGGTCAGGTCGGTTCCGTGGAACGCGCCGTTGAGTTCGATATTGGCGATGCCATTGGTGCCTGCACATTGCGTTGCGGGAACCGAGGTCGGTGTGCCAGAGGATGGACCGCCAATCTGGTAAAATTCAATTGTAGAAGGGGGAGGGGGCGTATCGTTAACCCGAATCACAACTTCGTTGGAAGGCACGGAGAGCGTGGTGGTTCCGTTGTTCCAAGACACCGTCGCGACATTGGAAATTTCGCTCGCGTAGGCATTGCTACCGGCAAGCACGATCGCGCCGGAGATCAAGGTGCCTTGCAGCAATAAATGAAATTTTTTGGTTAACATAGCTCGTGTTTATTGAAGGCGAAGGGTTGCCAATCGGTAAAGATTGCCCCCCTTCGCCTGTAAACTTGTGTCTAGTCGATGGTGACGCGGAAGATCATCGTGCGAACTTCGCCTGGGCCGACGTTGGCCAAGGTTGCTTCAACTTCGCTTGCGGTGAAGATGTCGGGGTTGGACAAAACGACTGCCCCTGCGGTATCGCAAGTGCTGCCGGTAAAGGCCGTACCGTTCTTCAATGGCGTAAAGGAGCCGTCAAAGGTGGTGGCGGTCTGACCAACTTGCGTCAGGTCATCGGCTACGACCACATTGGTCGCGGTGCCATTGCCCGAGTTCGAGACCGTGATGCAATATTCAATCGTCGCGCCAGGGATGGCTTTCGGATTGGTGGTGCCGCTCACGGGATCGGAAACAACACGGCTCAGCTTGGCCACCGACAGAACGGCGGCTGCAACCAGCCAGTTGTCGTCGGCAACTTCGACGTTGTCATTGCCGCTGTCAGCAAAGACGTTTTGGACCAATGTCGCGTCATCGGCATCGCCGCTGTCATCGGTAAGCGCTGCTCCAGACGAAGAAAGCGCCGACGTAGTGATGTTGACGGCCGCAACCGAACCGTTGGGGGCATCAAGCGGGAAGTCGCCATAGACCCAGATGGTGCGGCTGCTATCCGGTGCCAAATCGTTGACATTGACATTTTCTTCACCGGCGTCGCAGGTATTGTTGCTGTTGTTGTCAACGCAATAATAGATGGTCCCACTGGTGTTGTAATCGTCATTGCCGGCATCGGCGTTGGTGGTTGGGCTGCCGGAAGCCAACTCGGCGATCGCGATCGAAAAATCGAGCGTGTCGTTCGAGGTGTTTTCCAAGGTGAAGGTCAGAACCTGATCGGTTGCACCTGGTGCCACCACGGTCGAAACCGTGCCGCTGGCGTTGATGTCAAAGATGATTTTGCGGTCAACCACAAATTCATCAGACGCGCCGGTGGCGGTTTGGGTTACGCCGCCTACGTCAAACGTAACGGCTACGGTATTCTCGATGCTCGCACCGGCCTGGGTTCCTGCTGCCATGGCGGGGGCGCCACTCATCAACAGGGCCATTACCGAAGTCGAGGCCACGAGAGTTTTCAGCTTACTGGTCATTGCTGTACTCCATGCTTCAATATGAACCACCAAAAATTGCCCGGGTGGTTCGATCGGGTTGGGGTCACTTCACGCGACCTCGGTAAACAAACTTCCCGGCTTTTCCGGCCGGAAGGTCAGACTCAACTTTCCAACGGATGTGCGTGACATCGTCTGCCGAAGCAGGACGAAACCCACCGTTGGAAAGTGGAACTTGCAAATCGGCGAGCGCGCCAAATGAGCGCCCGCCGTTGACCGAAACTTCCGCGCGCTCGCCGGCGTCATCGACGAAGGCAACGGCGGCGGGCATCGGATTGGTGACGATAAAGTTGCGTGCCGTTTGGCTGGACGCATTTTCGTAGCGGACCACGAAAATGAGCGTGTCGCCGGGTATGATTCGTTTTGGTTCGGTGAGCGTGATGCGACTCTTTCCATCCGCACTAATTTCATTGCGTTCGACAAACACGTCGCTCGATAACGAAACCGGCGTGCCGGCGTGTGCCGCCACTGGCGTGACGATGACAGAAAGAAGGATGGCCAAACGGAACAGCATGGGTTTACTCCGCGATCTTGACTTGGAAGGTCACAACGCTGCTTGCGCCGCCCGCCATTGTGCCAACATTGACGACCACACCTGTGCCATCGAAGGTGCCCGCGTCATCGGATGCAGCGTCGGTTAATGCCGCGCCGGCCAAAGTCAGGCTGGCGGGTTGGTACACGGTGCCCGTTGGAATAAGGTCGGAGATGACCACGCCGTTGACACTGCCGCTGCCGGTGGCATTGGCGGTCAAGGTATAGGTAATGATTGCGCCGGGAACGGCCTCTGCACCGCCGAACGGATCGGCAATCGTGGCTGATTTCAACAATGCAATAGTGGCGCTGCTGACGACAACAAATCCATTGTCATTATCGGTGCCACCGCTGGTTCCCAGCACAGCATCGCCGCCACCTTCACCCGCACCAGCAAAACTGGTGCCAGGCGCGCCCGTGCCAGTTGCCGATTCCGCAACGAGCGAGACTTCGCCGCGATCACCGTCGGTCACAGTGCCGGGGATGTCGGACAATACAAAAACCACAACCGATGCGTCGGGGGCCAGAACGGGGTCGTTGGTTCCGGGAACATAAATCGTATCGACGCCTTCATCGTAAACGCCGTTGTCGTTGCTATCGATTACAATCTGATTTGCGGTTGGGTCAAAATCATCGCCGCCATTGGTATGGACCGCGGTCAAGACAAATTCTTCCAAGCCGTTGCCATTGTTGGTGAGGGTAAAGCCATGCACGACGCCCGTCGCGCCGGGCGTTGCCACGATGTCACCGGCGTCATTGCTGCCCACTACAGGATCAATGAGTTCATCGACCAAGACAGTGACCTGATTCGACGGCACTTCAACTGGCCCAGACGGACCATCGAAAGTCGCCGTGGCGGTGTTCTCAATTGAAGTACCGGCCAGCGTACCCCGCGCAAGGGCAGGGCTCGCCGAAACAGCGAAGGTGATACCAGCAAGCAATAATGCATGCGACGAAAGGCGGCCGCCGGAGCGCCGCGTCGGGAAGATGTGCGTTTTCATGAGGCCGCTTATCTCGCGAAAACGCTGACAAACGGTTAATTGGCGCGGAATTTTGCCAATCGTGACAGGGTTGAAATCAACATTTTGCGTTCATTCGAGATAATTGTAACCCGCGCTATTTCACGGAACAACCTAAACGACTGAACTGCCGTCATTTTAAAGAAAACAGGGTGAACAATGCGGTAACATGTAAAATCTCCGCGCTACCTTGTTCGGCTGATTCATCGAAAAAAACGGCGGTGATCAAAACGGGTGTTGACAGTTAAGTGACCCTCGCCTAATCGCCCTCAATCGCGCCAGCGGGTGTAGCTCAGTTGGTTAGAGTGCCGGCCTGTCACGCCGGAGGTCGCGGGTTCGAGCCCCGTCACTCGCGCCACTTTCCCGTCTCCATCCAGATGAGAAGTGGTCTTAAAGGTGCGATCCAGATAACCCCCAAGATCAAGTAGATGATCGCTTGGGCCAAGACGGGGGCCTTGGCAATTAGCTCCCATTGCGACACCACCAGCATCGACCAGATTGTGATGTAGGCAAGCATGCCCAGGATCCCGGCGGGCTTGCGCCATGTTGGTTTCATATGATTATCCATTCTTTTTCGGTGCAAATTGCGTGGAGCGGCTCATCCCACGGGTCGGCGGGGAGCGCGGTAACCTCTTGTGCAGACCAGGCTACGCCAATCCTAATGGCATTGGGCAACAGGCTCAACGCCCGATCATAATGACCAGCGCCTTGACCCAAACGATTACCTTGCCGATCGAAACCGACCAACGGGACCAGCACCAAGTCGGGTGCGATGGCCGCCGTTACCTTGCATGGCTGTTTGAGGCCGAAGGGGCCTTCGGCGAGTTCGTCACCATCAATGTAGGGTAAAAATTGCATAGGCTGCGCTTTCGATAGCACATACGGCAAAGCTAAGGCGCATCCTGCTTGTGCCGCTGCATGCATCAATCGCCGCGGATCGGCTTCGCTGCCGATGGGGAGGTATCCCGCGACAAGGGGGCAGCCTTCAAACAATGACGCCAACGCACTTGGCGGGCAGGAGAAGCACAAAGCACGCTGACCTGCGTCGATCTGTTCGACGAAAGCATCGCGCTTTCGGCGAAGCGTGCGCCGCAACTCGGATTTCGATATTTGCATATCCCTCGCCACCCCATGCCGTCGCGCGAATTGGCGTGCCCGTATTTCGACACGACCCATTGGAACACGCGCGCGGCCCGCGTGCGAAGGGAAAAGTGACGGAACCACCATGGGTCGTTAGCTGGAAGATCCTCTGACGCCAATTACGTCAGGTGGGCGCCTAATAAAACGGGCCAGGACCCGCTCAGGGTAAGCTCCCTAGGATAACTTATCGCCTCAGGGATTTTCGCAAAAGCGCGTACCGGGCAGCGCCGTCATCACCCATCTAAGCGTTTGCCGAAGATTTCTCAAGCTCCGTAGCCAAATTTTCAAGTCGCTGCGCCAGATTGTCAATGGCGCGACCCGTTTGACCGACGCTATCGAAATGTGATGCCAGCGATTGCCAATGCGCCAATTCCGTTTGCGCCTCTTGCAATTCATCGGCCAAAGTCAGCGCAACAAACAGCAGTTGCCGAACCTCGCTCAACGCCCCCGACTGCGCCCGTTGCTGCTCCATTTTTTCGTTTAAGTAGGCGGCAAGTTTTGAGAGAGATTCCTCCTGCCCTGCCGCGCACGCGATGCGGTAAACATGGCCGCCAACTGTCAAAGCGACATCAGACATTTTGCCCATCCTTTAACAGCAGATCGATCGACTCAATTGCACTATGCAGTCGCTGCTGCGCGCTGCCTCGCCAATCTGGCGTCATGGCGTCATGCGGTGCCGCGCCATACGGCGATGCCGTATGCGCGTTCAGGCGTACAGCTTTTTCCACCCGCGTGGCGGCCCGCTCCAATCGCCCGAGCGACAATTTTAGCGAATCAAGCACAATCTCAAATTCGATGGATGTCGGCATTTTTATATGCTCCCGAAACAGCTTTACGCTACTTAACCGAAGTGGCTGTAACTGGCAAATTTCTTCCGGTCTTCTTGCCAATGTTTAGCCAATTATCAAAGGTGGCGACCACCGCGCGGCAAGGGATCGACGGTGTTTCGCTAAGAAATTCGTATACCAACCCCGCCTTTGCTTGACCAAGGGGGCGTTACTAACGCAAGGGAAGGGCGCGATGGCGACTCGTTGCGTGAAAATGGCGCTACAGATGGCCGCGATAACGTTGGAATTTTTGGCTCAAAAGCCCATGCAAATGGGATGGCCTGTTTAGGAAAGTGGAACACATTCATGGACGCTACCCCGCAAAATATGGCCAACGCCATCCGCGCTTTGTCGATGGATGCGGTACAGGCCGCAAATTCTGGCCATCCGGGTATGCCGATGGGCATGGCCGATGTTGCCACCGTGTTGTTTTCTGACTTTCTTAAATTTGACTCAAGTGCACCCGATTGGGCTGACCGCGACCGTTTTGTGCTGTCGGCAGGCCATGGTTCGATGTTGGCCTATGCGTTGCTGCACCTAACCGGTTATGCGCGGCCAACGATGGATGATTTGCGCAACTTCCGGCAGCTGAAAAGCCCGTGTGCGGGGCACCCGGAGAATTTCCTTCTCGACGGTGTTGAGGCGACCACGGGTCCTTTGGGGCAGGGGATTGCCATGGCCGTCGGTATGGCAATGGCAGAGCGGCACCTGAACGCGCATTTTGGTGACGCACTTGTGGATCACCGGACATGGGTGATTGCTGGCGACGGGTGCCTGATGGAGGGGATCAACCACGAGGCGATTGGCCTTGCGGGGCATTTGAAACTGGGCCGATTGAATGTCCTTTGGGATGACAACAACATTACGATCGATGGCAAGGCGGGCCTTTCCACATCGGAGGATATTCGCGCGCGCTATGTTGCAACGGGTTGGCATGTGGTGGATTGCGACGGTCACGATTTTGACAGCATCGCGGCAGCACTCTCGGCAGCGCGCGATGATCCACGGCCCAGTTTGGTGGCGTGCACGACCGTGATCGGCAAAGGTGCTCCCAATAAGCAAGGGACTTCGGCAACGCACGGCGCGCCTCTGGGAGCCGACGAAATAGCGGCAGTGCGCGAAGTTCTGGGTTGGCACAGTGCGCCATTTGAGCTTCCCGATGCCATTGCCGCCGCTTGGCGCGCATTGGGTCAAAAGGGTGCGGCCGCACGCGCCGATTGGGAAGCGCGCTTAGCAAGTTCTGAACAACGCATCGCGTTTAATGCGCGGTTTGAAAGCATCGTGCTCGATGATAGCTTTGCGGCATACAAAGCTGATGTTGCAACGAATAAACCCAAAATTGCTTCGCGTAAGGCGAGCGAGGCGGCGTTGGAAGTGCTAACGGCTGCGATCCCGGAAATGGTTGGCGGTTCGGCTGACTTGACCGGCTCGAACAACACCAAGACGAAGTCCACCACACCGTTCGGCGCAGACGATTACGCAGGGCGTTATGTGTATTATGGCATCCGTGAATTTGGCATGGCTGCCGCGATGAACGGCATGGCGCTGCATGGCGGCATTATCCCTTATGGCGGCACATTTCTGGTGTTTAGCGATTATTGCCGGGCCGCCATTCGGTTGGCCGCGTTGCAACGGATACGCAGCATTTTTGTCCTGACGCACGACAGCATCGGCTTGGGTGAGGATGGACCGACGCACCAACCGATTGAACACATCATGTCAATGCGGATGATTCCGAATCTCAATGTATTCCGTCCGGCAGACACACTGGAAACTGCGGAGTGTTGGGAATTGGCCTTGCTTGCCGACGCTACGCCTTCGGTACTGGCGCTGACCCGGCAAAATTTGGCGGCGGTACGCGATGATGCCACTGAAAATCTTTGCGCGCGCGGCGCCTATCGCCTTCGGGACGCCGGCGAAAACCGGCAGGTGGTTTTGATAGGCACAGGTTCCGAAGTCGGCTTGGCGCTCTCGGTGGCCGATGCCTTGGCAGAGCAAGGTGTTCACGCCGACGTCGTGTCGATGCCGTGTACTGCCCTGTTCGACGCGCAGGATGCGGATTACAAATCGGATCTTCTGCCCGCCGATATGATCAAGATTTCGATCGAAGCCGGCACGACCTTTGGGTGGGAGCGTTACACGGGGCTGGATGGGATGCAATTTGGTATCAACAGCTTTGGCGCATCGGGACCCATCGATGACTTATATGATCATTTCGGCCTAACGGTCGATGCCGTTGTGCCAAAAATCATCGCTAAATTAAAAGGTTAATGCAATTTCTTAGCGTCAATTATACCTAGTAGGAGGGTTCTTATGACAGTGAAAGTAGCCATCAACGGGTTCGGCCGAATCGGCCGCCTTGTCGCGCGCGCCATTTTGGAGCGGACGGATCACGATTTTGAATTGGTCGCGATCAATGATTTGGCTGATGCAAAGGCAAATGCGCTCTTGTTTAAGCGCGACAGTGTGCACGGACCGTTCCCCGGCGATGTTTCCTCCGACGGCAGCAGCATCACGATTAACGGCAAATCGATCGCCGTGACGCAGGAGCGCGACCCCGCGAACTTGCCGCATGCCGCGATGGGCGTTGATATTGCGCTCGAATGCACAGGGTTTTTTCAAGATAAGGTCAAGGCATCGGGCCATCTAACCGCTGGCGCAAAGCGGGTTTTGATTTCTGCACCTGCCACTGGCGTGGACAATACCGTTGTTTTCGGTGTGAACCATGATACGCTGACCGCTGATCATATCGTCGTATCAAACGCCAGTTGCACCACCAACTGCCTGGCGCCGATGGCGAAGGTATTGAACGATACCGTGGGCATTGAGCGTGGCTTTATGACCACCATCCACAGCTATACCAACGATCAACGCATCCTTGACCAAATGCACAGCGATATGCGCCGTGCGCGGGCAGGGGCATTGAACATGATCCCAACCACCACCGGTGCCGCGCGGGCGGTTGGTTTGGTTTTGCCTGAATTGAACGGCAAGTTGGACGGGTCATCGGTGCGTGTTCCGACGCCAAATGTCAGTCTTGTTGACCTAACCTTTGTGCCCGTGCGCGAAACGACCAAGGAAGAAATCAACGCCGCGTTGAAGGCCGCCGCCGAAGGACCGATGAAGGGCGTTTTGGCCTTTGTCGAGGAACCTTTGGTCTCCACCGATTTCAACCACGACGCACATAGCTCGTCGATCGATAGCCTTGAAACGGCCGTTATGGAGGGGAAATTGGTCCGCGTGGTCAGCTGGTATGACAACGAATGGGGCTTTTCCAACCGTATGATCGACACTGCCGGTGTAATGGCGAAATTCCTATAAAATGAAACAGGCCGGGTAAGCAATTATCCGGTCTTTCTGGTTCAAATTGCGAGTAAAAAAAGATGGCAGCCTTCAAAACTTTGGACGATTTGGGCGATGTTACTGGCCGAGTGGCACTGGTCCGCGTGGATTTGAATGTGCCGATGCACGATGGTCGTGTCACTGATAGCAATCGGTTGCGTGCCATTGTTCCAACTGTGTCTGAGCTCCGTGCGAAGGGGGCTAAAGTACTCCTCCTCCTCGCGCATTTTGGTCGGCCCAAGGGGGAGAAAAACCCCGAAATGTCACTTTCGCTGATTATTGATACGTTATCTGAAGTGTTGGATACTGAGATCATGTACGTGCCCGAAATCGCCGGGCCGATTGTGGCGCAATCTATTGGCATTCTTGCCCCCGGTGATGTTGCGGTGCTTGAAAACAGCCGCTTTTTTAAGGGTGAAGAAAGCAACGATCCGGACCTCGCGAAAGCCGTGGCCGCAAACGGTGATTTTTATGTCAACGACGCCTTTTCTGCTGCGCACCGCGCGCATGTGACAACCGAGGGACTGGCACATCTGTTGCCCGCTTTCGCTGGTCGGTCGATGGAGGCCGAACTCGTCGCGCTGGAAAAAGCCCTTGGCGCGCCGGATCATCCGGTGGTCGCGGTGGTTGGCGGGGCGAAGGTTTCGTCAAAACTTGATGTGCTCACCAACTTGGTCAATAAGGTCGATCATCTGATTATCGGTGGCGGCATGGCCAATACGTTCCTTGCGGCGCGCGGGATTGATGTAGGCAAATCGCTTTGCGAGCATGAGCTTAAGCCGACTGTTGAAGACATTTTCGAGGCCGCAGAAAAGGCAGGCTGTACGATCCATTTGCCCTATGATGTGGTTGTGTCGAAAGAATTTGCCGCCAACCCCACGTCGCTTCGCACCTGCAATGTACACGAGGTTGCCGCCGACGAGATGATCCTCGACGTTGGTGAAACCGCTGTCGAGGCATTGGGTGATGTACTGAAGATATGCAAAACGCTGGTTTGGAATGGGCCGCTGGGCGCGTTTGAAATGGCCCCGTTTGATGCGGCGACGGTCGCATTGGCCCAAACCGCGGCGGCGCTGACTACAGAAGGCTCGCTTATTTCCGTTGCCGGCGGCGGGGATACTGTCGCTGCGCTTGCCCACGCCGGGGTGCAGGATGATTTCAGTTTTGTATCGACCGCTGGCGGTGCATTCTTGGAATGGATGGAGGGCAAGGCATTGCCCGGCGTTGAGGCCTTAAAAGCGTAAAACTTTCCCTTTATTCGCATTGTGCGGAGCCGAGAGTTGCGTTACGAGCGGCCCATTGCATACCTATGCGTGGCGGCCACGGGCGCCATAGGCACAAACTTTCAGGGAGTTTTACGATGCACAATGCAGACATGCTGGCAAAAATTGCGCACGGCCACGGCTTCATTGCCGCGCTCGATCAAAGCGGAGGGTCGACGCCAAAGGCGCTCGCCGGATATGGCATTGAAAGCGACGCCTTTAGCAATGACGACGAAATGTTTGCATTGATCCATGCCATGCGCAGCCGGATTGTGACGTCGCCTTGCTTCAATGGCGATAAGGTGCTCGGCGCTATCCTGTTTGAACGGACCATGGACGGCGAGGCGGATGGCAAGCCGGTTCCAAAATTGCTATTGGAACGCGGCATCGTCCCCTTCCTGAAAGTAGATAAAGGGCTGGAGGACGAAGTCAACGGTGTGCAAATGATGAAGCCTATGCCGGATCTTGACGCTTTGCTCGCCCGCGCCAAGGATAAAGGTGTGTTTGGCACCAAAATGCGCTCGGTTATCAACGGCGCAAATAGGGAGGGTATTGCCGTCATCGTCGAACAACAATTCGCCGTCGGAAACCAAATTCTCGACGCTGGGCTGATGCCGATCATCGAACCAGAGGTGAACATCAAAAGCGAAACGCGCGCCGAATGCGATGCGATTTTGCGTGATGAATTGCTGAAAGCATTGAATGCGCAGCCTGCTGGCCGCCAAGTCATGCTGAAATTATCGATCCCTGCGGAGGCGAACGCTTTTGCGCCGTTGGTGGATCACCCCAGTGTTTTGCGCGTCGTCGCACTATCGGGCGGGTTCAGCCGCGCCGACGCATGTGCACACTTGGCGCAAAACCGCGGCATGATCGCGAGCTTTAGCCGAGCGCTGCTAAGCGATTTGCGTGCGCAAATGGACGATGATGCGTTCGATGCCTCGCTGGGTAAGGCAATCGATGAGATCTTCGCGGCGTCGGTTGCTGGCTAGGTGTGATGGGGCAAGCGCGCAATCGCCGCTTGCCCCCTGCGCCAAATCGGCTAAATCGGCGCGATGATCGAAAACCCGCCATGCCAGTTGTATCTTATTTCGCCGTTAGAAGTCGGCGGTGATTTCGCGCAAGCGTTAGAGTCCGCGCTGTCTGCTGGCCCTGTCGCGGCATTCCAGTTCCGCGTGAAGGGTCTCGACAACCATGAGGCGGCAGCGTTGGCAAAGCCATTACAGGCGATTTGCGCGGCGCATGATGTCGCATTTATCGTCAATGACAATGTCTCGCTGGCCAAACGGCTGAAAGCCGACGGCGTGCATTTGGGACAAACCGATGGCGATGTGGCGGAGGCACGGATGGAGCTTGGCCCCGATGTACAAATTGGCGTGACGTGCCACAACAGCCGCCATCTGGCGATGGAGGCGGCGGAGGCTGGCGCGGATTATGTCGCTTTTGGCGCATTTTTTCCGTCGTCCACAAAGGATGCCGAGCAGCTGGCGGAGGTTGACACCATTGCCCTATGGGCGCCCTTTTCGGAAATCCCTAGCGTCGCCATTGGTGGCATTACACCTCATAACTGCGCGCCATTGGTTGCCGCCGGTGCGGATTTTCTTGCCGTCAGCGGCGGTGTTTGGAACCACCCCGATGGACCGGCCGCTGCCGTTATCGCTTTTGCTGCCCGCGATGGCATGGCGAAAGCATAGAACCGGCTTGCCCATTTTGGCCTAGGCGGGTAAAGGCCCGCGCTACGGTGCCGTCTGCGCACACGCTCTTTCGACCATAAAGTGAGATATTCCAATGAAAATCAGCGGCGTTGATATTCGTCCCGGCAACATTATCGAGTATGAAAAAGGCATTTGGCGCGTGGCCAAGACGCAACATACGCAGCCGGGCAAAGGCGGCGCCTTTATGCAGGTTGAAATGAAAAACCTCATCGATGGCCGCAAAACCAACGTGCGATTCCGCAGCCAGGATACGGTTGAGAAAGTGCGGCTTGATACGAAGGACTTCTTGTTCCTTTACACTGAGGGCGACAAGCTGATTTTCATGGATGAGGAAAATTACGAGCAAATTATGCTCGATGCCGACATGCTGGGCGATGAAGCGCCGTTCCTTCAGGATGGGATGCAAATCACGCTGGAAATGTATGACGAGCGCCCGATTTCGGTGCAATTGCCTGAACAGGTTGAAGCGTTGATCGTAGAGGCCGATGCCGTTGTGAAGGGGCAGACGGCCTCGTCGAGCTTTAAGCCTGCTGTGCTCGACAATGGCGTGCGCGTTATGGTTCCGCCGCATATCGGCGCGGGTACGCGTATCGTGGTCGATGTCTATGAAAAGACCTACATCCGCCGCGCCGATTAATTCCTAAGTCAGAACAAAGTACTCTCCCCATGTCGAAAAAATCCGGGCTCTTGACCATCATGGAACGCGCCGCGCGAAAAGCGGGCGGGCAATTGCGCCGCGATTTTGGCGAGGTTGAGCATCTTCAGGTGTCCAAAAAGGGGCCCGCCGATTTCGTGTCAAAGGCCGATCAAAAGGCGGAGCGAACGATTTATGACGAATTGCTAAAGGCACGTCCCGGCATCGGTTTTTTGATGGAGGAAGGCGGCGAAATTCCGCCTGAGACTGATCAGCAGGGCAGGTTCATCGTCGATCCTCTCGATGGGACCAGCAACTTCTTGCACGGCATCCCCCATTTTGCAATTTCTATCGCCGCGCAAGAGCGCAATTACGACGGTACTTGGGGCGAGATTATCGCCGCGTTGGTTTATCAACCCATCACTGACGAAAGCTATTGGGCGGAGAAGGCACGCGGCGCATGGCTTGGCGAACGCCGCCTGCGCGTGTCGGCGCGTCGCGATATGAACGAGTCGCTGATTGCCACCGGCATCCCCTATATGGGCCACGGTAATTTTGCGGAATGGAGCCGGATTTTCGGTGCCATCGCCCCTGAGGTCGCGGGCATCCGCCGCTTTGGCGCGGCCAGCCTTGATCTGGCGTGGCTGGCGGCGGGCCGTTATGACGGGTTTTGGGAGACCGCGCTGTCACCCTGGGACACGGCTGCTGGATGCCTGTTGGTGCGGGAAGCGGGCGGTTTTGTGACCGACTTCCGCGGCCGCAGCCCGATTATCGCCGATGCCGAGGTTCTGGCGGGCAATGACGCGATCCATAGCAAAATGCACAAGTTGCTGGTGGGCGCGTTACGCAACACATAGGCTATCGCGGTGTAGCCTATTTGCCACCGCCCTTTGTACTCTTGTTGTAAATGTGTTGATGGAACGACGAGAGTGAAATTTCCCATAAATACAGCCAGTCTTCCAACTGGCGCTCCGCGATTCCGCCGAAACTGAAATTGAGATCCATCTCCAGCACCGGGTCGCCTTCGTTGTCGATATAGGCGCGGGTAAAGCGGGACGATTTGTTCCAATCATTGACGCGCCCTCTTTCAATTGTCCCTTCGGCCACAAAGCCAGCGTACAATTGGATAGAATCAAATTCTGGTTCTTTGCCATAGAATTGGATGACAGATGTGATGCCATCGATGTCAACGATTAACACCTCTTTGCCATCATAGGTCTCTGATTTGAAATCATAGCCGTTGTAGCGCAGCACTTCGCCTATGTCCTTTGGCGTGGCATTGATAAATTTGGTTTGCTTGGCTTCCGCGACAGCTTGTGCGACGGGTTCCGCCGATTGCTGCGCAGGAGATTGCGCCATTGCCGACGAAAAGGCCGTGACGGTTATCAATATCGACGCGGCCCAACTGTAGTTTTTCATAAATGCATCCTAACATTTCCGCTTCGCTCTTGCGATTTGCGCCTCGCTATATCATCCACAACTTAAGGTACGATCAAAACCGCGTAAAGCAAGGTCGGACAAAAGGTGGGCATCATTTTGTGCGCGGCATCGGCGCGTCTGCTGTAACACCCGCCAAAACGCACCGCACAATACACCGCATTTTGCCGAAATTATGACACTTTCACCTAAGCCGCGTAATTTAAAGCGAATTTTTGCCCATGCTGCCCTTGGCAACAGCAAGACATGCGCCTAAAAGCGCCGAAAGATACGGGTTTAAGAGAGTCTCTCATCGTGATCGATCTATCGCAATATCTGCCTATCGCTTTGTTTATGGTGGTGGCATTGGCGCTTTCGTCGGCGTTCGTTTTTCTGCCCATTTTGGTGGGTCGAATGACCGGCGTGCATAAGCCATCGGCGGCAAAGCTGTCTGAATATGAATGCGGTTTTCCCGCGTTTGAGGACTCGCGCAGTCAATTTGATGTGCGCTTTTACCTTGTCGCGATTTTGTTCATTATTTTCGACCTTGAGGCGGCGTTCCTCTTCCCTTGGGCGGTGAGCTTGGGGGAGATTGGTTGGGCCGGTTGGGGCACAATGATGTTGTTTCTTTTCGAACTTATCATTGGTTATATTTACGCATGGAAAGTGGGAGCGCTCGAATGGGAGTGATTGCAAATCCAAACACTGTCGGCGTTCCTGCCGAGGGTACTTTGCCCGATCAGTCTTTTTTTAAGGACCTCTCGAACGAGGTTGATGACAAGGGCTTCCTCGTCACCTCCACGGAGGAATTGTTTCAGTGGGCCCGTACGGGCAGCCTGTGGTGGATGACCTTTGGCCTTGCTTGCTGCGCCGTGGAGATGATCCACGTCAACATGCCGCGGTACGATATGGAGCGTTTCGGCGTTGCGCCGCGCGCGTCACCGCGTCAGTCGGATGTGATGATTGTTGCCGGAACGCTTTGCAACAAAATGGCGCCCGCGCTGCGCAAAGTCTATGACCAGATGAGCGAACCGAAATATGTAATTTCGATGGGCAGCTGCGCCAATGGCGGCGGCTATTATCACTATAGCTATTCCGTGGTGCGCGGTTGTGACCGGATCGTGCCTGTCGATATCTACATCCCCGGATGCCCGCCAACTGCCGAGGCGTTGCTCTATGGCGTCATGCAGTTGCAGCGTAAAATCCGCCGCGTCGGCACATTTGCGCGCTAAGGAAGGCGAGAGATATGGCCCATAACGCTCCGGTTGTTGCCCATGATGATGGCATTTTGGACGCCCTCGTCCGCGCGCTTGGTGACGTGGTGATTGAAGGCATCATAGCAAACGACGAATTGTCGATAACGGTGCAGCGCGACGCGATTGCCGATGTTATGCGCACTTTGCGTGATGAACACGCATACCAGCAGCTAATGGAAATCGCCGGCGTCGATTATCCCGAGCGCGCGGAGCGGTTTGAGGTGGTTTATCACCTTTTGAGTGTGACCAAAAACCATCGCCTGCGCATCCGCGTTTCGACGGATGAGGCGACGCCGGTGCCGACGATTGTGCCAGTTTGGCCCAACGCCAATTGGTTGGAGCGCGAAGTGTTCGATATGTACGGCGTGCTGTTTTCCGGCCACCCCGATTTGCGCCGTATCCTTACCGATTATGGGTTTAAGGGGCATCCGTTCCGGAAGGATTTTCCGCTGACCGGCTATGTAGAAATGCGCTATTCCGAGGAAGCGAAGCGCGTCGTTTATGAACCCGTGAAATTGGCGCAGGATTTCCGCAGCTTTGATTTCATGTCGCCGTGGGAGGGTGCGGATTATATCCTGCCCGGTGATGAGAAGGTGCCTGCCGCTCCGGCGATGGATCAGCCTAAAACAACCGATAAGCCCGCTGACACCGGGGCTGGCGCAAAAACCGATGCGAAGGCGGCGGGGAAAGTTACCAACGGCACGCCCGACGATAGCAAGGTTACACCGCCTGCGCCTGCACCGACTGAGTCCAAGGGTGAAAACGCCGCTACACCCGCAACACAAAAGAAGGATAGCTAATCATGGCCGACTATCTGGAAGAAGTCGCTGGCCAAACCGATGCCGCCGACCCCACGGTTGGCGACACCGAAATCGCGAATTACACCATCAACTTCGGGCCACAGCACCCCGCCGCGCACGGCGTGCTGCGTATGGTGATGGAGCTAGACGGTGAAATCATCGACCGCGTCGATTGCCACGTCGGCCTGCTGCATCGCGGCACCGAAAAGCTGATTGAGTATAAAACATACCTACAGGCTTTGCCCTATTTCGATCGGCTCGATTATTGCTCGCCGCTCGCGATGGAATATAGCTACGTGCTCGCGGTTGAAAAATTGCTCGATATTGAGGTGCCCTTGCGTGCCCAATATCTGCGCGTGTTCTTTGCCGAACTCACCCGAATTTGTAACCATATGCTGAATTTGGGCAGCCATGTGATGGACGTTGGCGCCATGACGCCAAACCTGTTGATGTTCGAAATCCGCGAGGATTGCCTCAACTTCTTCGAACGGGCATCGGGCGCGCGGATGCACAGTGCCTATTTCCGCCCCGGCGGCGTGCATCAGGATGTGCCATTGAAACTGCTCACCGACATTGGCGAGTGGTTGGACACGCGCCTGCCGCGCATTTTTGAGGATGCGATCAGCCTTGTCGCCGACAACCGCATCTTCAAACAGCGCAACGTCGATATTGCCACGTTGACCAAGGACGAGGTGCTGGCCTGGGGCATGAGCGGGCCGATGATCCGTGGCTCCGGCATCCCGTGGGACATCCGCAAGGCGCAGCCCTATGACGTGTATGACCGCATGGAGTTTGACATTCCGGTCGGCACCAGGGGCGATTGCTACGACCGCTTCATGGTCCGCGTGGAGGAAGTGCGCCAATCCGCGCGCATTATGAAGCAGTGCCTCGCCGAAATGCCCGATGGCCCGATCATGACCGCCGACCGCAAAGTTGGCCCGCCCAAACGCGCCGAAATGAAGACCAGCATGGAATCGCTGATCCACCATTTCAAACTCTATACCGAGGGTTTCCACGTCCCCGCGGGCGAAGTCTATGTCGCCACCGAAAGCCCCAAGGGCGAATTCGGCGTCTATCTGGTCAGCGACGGGACGAACAAACCCTATCGGTGCAAGATTAGGCCGACGGCGTTTTCGCACCTGCAAGCGATGGATATGCAATGCAAA
>JBGSOJ010000104.1:0-2908 GCA_041739175.1 Sphingomonadaceae bacterium | reverse complement strand
TCATCGGCGCGGGACCAGCGGGCCTGATGCTGGGTCACCTCCTGCGTGCAGACGGCATCGATTGCATCATCGTCGAACGCGCGACGCCGGACTATGTGCTGGGCCGCATCCGCGCCGGGGTGTTGGAGCAGGGCACCGTCGGCATCATGGAACGGCTTGGCCTTGATGCCCGCATGAAGGCCGAAGGGTTGCCGCACAGTGGGTTCTTCCTTGCCGATGGCGAACGGTTGATCCGCATCGATATTGAGGCACTGACCGGCAAAACGGTCATGGTTTATGGCCAAACGGAAATCACCCGCGACCTGATGGCCGCCTGTGAAGAGCGCGATTTGGGAGTGGTATATGAGGCCGCCGATGTGGCGCTACACGCCATCGAAAGCGACGCGCCTTTCGTAACCTACGCGAAGGACGGCGCGGAGCACCGGATTGACGCGCGCTTTATCGTCGGCTGCGATGGTTTTCATGGCCCATCGCGCAAAGCCATTCCGCCGGGCGCGGGGCAGGCGTATGAGTTGGTCTACCCCTTCGGTTGGCTGGGCATCCTTGCCGATGTAAGCCCATGCAACCATGAACTCATTTACGCCAACCACGAACGCGGCTTTGCCCTTGCCTCGATGCGGTCGGCAACGCGCAGCCGATACTATGTCGATGTGGCGCTCACCGAAAAGATTGAGGATTGGCCGGATGACCGCGTGTGGGATGAGCTTGCCATCCGCCTTGGCGCGCAAGCGGCGGCGAACATGACGCGCGGGCCCACGATTGAGAAGTCGATTGCGCCGCTGCGGTCGTTCGTGTTCGCGCCGATGCGGCATGGATCGTTGCTGCTTTGCGGCGACAGCGCGCATATCGTGCCGCCTACGGGGGCAAAGGGGCTGAATTTGGCGGCAAGCGATGTGCATTATGCGCACGCGGCGTTGACCGCCTATTTCAAGCGCGGCGATAATGACGCGGTTGCCGCCTATTCCGACACCGCGCTTGCCCGTGTGTGGAAGTCGGAGCGGTTTAGCTGGAGCCTCACCAAACTCATGCACCGCTTCCCCGACGATGGCCCGTTTGAGCGCGCGATGCAAGTGGCGGAGTTGGACTATATCGCGGGTTCCGTCGCGGCGCAGACGAGCATTGCGGAAAACTACGTCGGCTTGCCGGTATAATGGCCGGTATAATGACGGGTGTGAGGCGGCGGCGGATGGCGCACATGTGCTGATCCACTTGGCCACTCTCCCCGGCGATGCCGCCGATGCGGCGGGCTTTCACAATGACGGCGAATTGGCTATGCTGGTCAAAAGCGCGCTTGCCACTTTGGGATAAGGCGCGGCGGGAGGATGCGATGCGGTTTGAACGGTTGGACCTGAATTTGCTGGTCGCGCTGGATGCGTTGCTTGATGAAAAAAGCGTCAGCCTGGCGGCGGAGCGCATTTGCCTGTCGCAAAGCGCCACCTCCTCCGCGCTGGGCCGATTGCGCGAATATTTTGGCGATGAATTGCTGGTGGTGAAGGGGCGGCAAATGGTGCTGACCGCGCGCGGGGAGCAATTGATTGAGCCGGTGCGCGGCGTGCTGGACCAAATCCGCGCCACGATTGCGGTCACCCCGCCCTTTGATCCGGCGACCAGCGACCGGATTATCCGCATCATGGCGTCGGATTATGTCACCGAAGTCGCTTTGGCGCAGACGCTGAATGACATCCAACGCGCCGCGCCCAATATGCGGTTTGAGGTGCAGCAGATCGACGGCATGGCCACCGAATCGCTGGAGCGGGGGCAGGTCGATATTCTGATCACCATTGACTACGCCATGTCCGCCGATCACCCCAGCCAGATCCTGTTTGAAGATGACCATGTCGTCGTCGGCTGGACCGAAAATCCCGCGATGCAGCGGCCAATGACGCGCGATGCCTATTTCGATTTGCCGCATGTCATCACCCGATTTGGCCGCGGGCGGGTGTCGGCGTTTGAGGATTGGTTCGTCCGCCGCCAGAAAAAGGTGCGGCGGGTGGAGGTGGTGGCCCCCAATTTCACCGCTGTGCCCAGCTTTCTGGTCGGGACACGCCGGATTGCGACAATGCACCGGCGGCTGGCGACGCGCATGGCGCTGGTGCTGCCGCTGACACTGGCCGAGGTGCCAATGGATATTCCGCCGATCCGGGAGGCCATTCAATGGCATTTGGCGAACAGCAATGATCCCGCCATCCGCTGGATTGTGGAACGGTTGCGCGTCGGTGCGGCGGAGGATGTGGCTGGCGCCGCCGTGCCAACCGACGCGGCGGGCAATGTCGTGCACTTCACCCGCGATTTGCCCGATATTGCGGCGCAATTCCTAAGCGATTCCGGCGGCCGGTTGCCCAAGGGGCGAAGCTAGGGCCGGAATCTTAGGGCTTATCCTCCGGCAAAGGCTGCCCGTTGTGCAGATAGGGCGCGGCCTCAATCAGGATGAAGGCCATGCGGCATGGCCGGTCGGTGGTGTTGCGCCACAGATGGTTGGTCCCGCGCTGCACAATCACGCCGCCCGCGCCAATCGTGCGCCGCGCATTATCGTCGAGTTCCAGCTCAATTTCGCCGTCCAGCACAATGCCATAATCAATGCTGTTGGTGCGGTGCATCGGGCTTTCCCGCCCCGGCAGGATGTCGGTGATGCGGATGACGGAGCCGCGCTCTATGGTTAGCCCCGTCGGCAAATCGCGGCCATCGCGCGGGTCATTCACATCGGCGGGCACGCTCTGGGTGCTCCAGATGGTAAGGAACGCCGCATCGCCAGTGCGGATCAACGCCGGTTGCGCCGCATCCTCGCTTATAAATACCGCGCGGCCATGGGCGTCGTGGCCAGTGACCAGCCGCTGCACCGGCGGCAGGGTCATGGCCGCACCACCCGCTGCTCAATCGCACCAAACGGTGCGCGGCCATCGGGCAGATG
>JBGSOJ010000078.1:0-7872 GCA_041739175.1 Sphingomonadaceae bacterium | reverse complement strand
CAATCGCCCACGCGGTCGCGCAAACCGACGATCCGGAGCAGCAGGGCCGCATGGCAATGCTGGGCACGTTCATCGATACGGTTGTGATTTGCACGATGACTGCACTGGTCATTTTGACGGTGCAGGGGGACTTTACCCATGCAGGCCAAGCGGTGGAGCACGCGTGGCAGTCGGATTTGCAGGGCTTTGCCGTGACATCGGGCGCATTTGCGGCGGCGTTTCCGTTTGATGTTGCCGGGATTGCACTGGGCACATTGGTGGCCAGCGTGGCGCTGATCCTGTTCGTGTTCACGACATTGATCACCTGGTCCTATTATGGGGAGCGGGCGATTACCTTCCTGTACGACCGCGTGCCGGGTTCGAATATCAAGGGGGAGCGGGCGTTGCACATGGCGTGGCGCGTGTTGTGGTGCGTGGTGATCTACATCGGCAGCTATCAGGATCTGACGCTCGTCTGGCGGCTTGGCGATATTGCCAATGCCGTGATGGCGTTGCCGAACCTGTTGGCGCTGGCGTTGTTGTCCGGCGTGGTGTTCAAGCTCGCCAAGGGGGAGCACGACGCGGGCAAGACGCACACGGCGGACACGCCGGAGGAGCCGGTGGAGTATTGAGTGGGATGGTAATGTAAATTGTCCGCGTCTATTATAAAATTGACAGTCATACATAGGCGCAGGGGAGCGAGATTGAGGGTTGAGGTTAAATTTTTGTCTTGCACACGTAAAAGTTAGCCCTATCCTATATCTGGTTTTTTAGATTGGAATTTTATTGTGTCTTGTAAAGTCAGAATTGATGCGCCGCACGGTATTGTAGAAATTGAGGGTGACGCTGATTTTGTTGCGACGTTCTACGAAAAGTTGGCACCTTTGGTAGACCGCGCCCATTTTGGCACTGCTGTTCGAGCCGAAGAAATATCTTCTAATAATTAAAATATTGCAACTGACAACCAATTTGATTCCAATGAACAAAGCGAACCTAAAAAGAAGAAGAGGGTAGCGCAGCGACCTCCAACTGGTCAGAGTTGTCGAGACCGTATATTAAAACTCAAAGATGAACGGTTTTTTGCTGAAAAAAAATCCGCATCCGACATAGTGACTGGACTGGGAAAGAGTGGTTTTACCCATTCGGTTAGTCAAGTGGGAGCGGCTCTCACCAGAATGTTTGAAAAAGGTGAAATCCAAAGGACTAAGGATGGTGGAGGAAATTGGCAGTTTTTTTGGGATCGTGGTTAACTGATTTATGGCAGAAACACTATCAGATGCCTTGATTACTGTTCCTGATGGACTCCGAGTTCCGTTAATTGAACAATTTACAGAACTCCTCTCCGCTTATCGAAGGGGTGATTGGGAAAAAGTTGGCCTAAAAGCCGGTAAAATATGCGAGATTGTCTATTCAGTTTTAGCCGGTCACGTAGCGGGCTCCTTTCCAACATCTCCGTCAAAGCCACAAAACATGGTCGCAGCTTGCACGGCATTAGAGCAGGCTGGCCCGTCATTCAGCCGCTCTGTTCGCATTCAAATTCCGAGAATTCTGATTGCGACATACGAATTGCGCAACAACCGAGCAATCGGCCATGTCGGAAGTGAAGTTGATCCTAATCACATGGACGCTGAATTTTTTCTACGTTCTTGTAAGTGGATTGTCGCTGAACTAGTGAGGGTTTTTGACACGACTAAGCCCGATGCAGCAAAAGCGCTTATTGACGGAATCACCGAACGAACGCTTCCGCTTATTTGGGAATCTGATGGAAAAAAGCGAGTCTTGAACCCTAAACTCAATCACAGAGAAAGGGCACTTGCTTTGACTTATTCTTGCCAAGGTGGAGCAACAGCAAAGGACATTTGCAGTTGGGCTGGGTATAGCAACCTGAGCCGCTATCGGAACGAAATCCTTTCAGAGCTTCATAGGGATGCACTAATAGACTTTGATACTAACAATGACAGAGTTTTGCTCCTTCCGTCGGGCGCTAAATTTGTCGAGGATTCTGGAATTCTTAACTTCTCTGCCTAAGTCGTCGATACCGCTCATGCTGCAGGACTAACGGTGAAACAATACTAATCACCCCCCACCGCTCGCCGATACAAATGCCAAGTCGCGTGCCCCAACACCGGCAACGCCACGAACAGCCCCAAGAACATCGGCATCATCGCCACCACCAACACCACAGCGATTATCAGCGCCCACAGCAGCAAAACGCGCTTATTGCATCGCACCACGCCCAAACTCACGATGATGGCGGTGATGAAATCGACCTCTTTATCGACCAGCATCGGCAGGCTGGTGACGGTGACGGCGAACATCACGGCGGCGAAGACTGCGCCCACTGCGCTGCCCACGGCCAGCATCATTAGGCCATTGGGGGTCAGGAACATGGCGAAGCTGTGCTGCGAAAATCCGCTTACCCCCATGAAAATCGCAAAAATCCCGTGCGCGATGATCATCCAGAAACTGAACGCGACAAAGCCGATGATGCCCATCAGGATGAGTTGTTCATCCCCGCGCCCTTTCAATGCGGTGAGGATGCCGCTCCATGCCATCGGCAGGCCCAATTCGCGCCGGCGGCTGACTTCATAAAGGCCCGCCGCCGCGAAGGGCGCGAGCAACGGGAAGCCGCCCAGCACGGTGATCAGCCACCACGCGCGGCCAATGCTGACCAGCCCGAAATAAAGCACGACCCCGCCCAGCGCATAAAATGCGGCGAAGAACAGGCCATATTGCGGGTGCGCGGTGAAGTCCCGCCATCCGGCGACAAGTGCGGCGGTCAAATCTTGCACCGTTAACCCGCGCGTGACGGTGACGGGCGCCAATGGGCTTTGTGTGGCCATGTCTCTCTCCCCTAATATTTTGAGAATAATCCAAAGGGCAGGGGGTGGCAAGTGGCGCGCAGTGGCGGGCGGTAGGCACGAAAAACCGCCGGGAAGCATGGGCTCCCCGGCGGCGATATTCGATCAACGGCGAAGCAATTATGCTTCGTCAGCAGCCTCAGCAGCGGCCTCAGCATCGGCCTGCGCTTCGAAGAATTCTTCTTCCAGCTCAGCGGCGGCCTCGGCATCTTCGGCGGCTTCATCGTCAAACAGTTGCTTGAGGACGTCCACGCCTTGCGTTTGCAATTCGGCTTCTTCGGGCGATCGTGCGACGTTGGCCTTTACGGTCACTACGACTTCGGGGTGCAAGCGCACCTTGACGTCGAAGATGCCAAGCGTTTTGATCGGGCGTTCCAGAACGACCATCGCTTTCTCGACTTCTTTCACATCAATCGCGTGCAAGGCGTCGGTAATGTCGCGGACCGAGACCGAACCGTACAATTGACCGGCGTTCGATGCGGCGCGGATGAGCACCACTTCTTTGCCTTCCACATTGGCCGATGCGCCTTCGGCTTCGGCGCGTTTCGTGGCGTTTTCGGCAACGATGCGTTCGCGGTTCGCTTCAAAAACCTTGCGGTTGGTGGCGTTGGACCGAAGCGCCTTTTTGTTCGGCAACAGGAAGTTGCGGGCGTAACCGTCTTTCACGGTGACGACATCGCCAATATTGCCGAGCTTTTCGACGCGTTCTAGCAGGATGATTTCCATGGCTCTGCTCCTTACTTCACGAGGTAGGGCAGGAGGCCGAGGTGCCGGGCGCGTTTAATCGCCTGACTCAACTCACGCTGCTTTTTTGCGGATACCGCAGTGATGCGGCTTGGGACGATTTTGCCACGCTCAGAGATATAACCCTGAAGCAGACGCACGTCTTTGTAATCGATAACCGGTGCGTTCTTGCCAGAAAATGGGCAAGTCTTGCGGCGACGGAAAAATGGGCGTGCCATAGTCTATGCTCCTTTTGCTGGATTATTCGTAGTCGCGGCGCGGGGCGCGCTCAGGACGATCACCACGGTCGGGGCGATCCCCACGGTCGAAACGCTCACCGCGTTCGGGGCGGTCACCGCGTTCAGGACGGTCGCCGCGACGCTCGGTCTTGCGCATCATAACTGATGGGCCTTCTTCGTGCGCGTCAACGCGGATGGTAAGGAAGCGCAAAACATCTTCGTTAATGCGGGTTTGACGCTCCAACTCGGCAATCGTGCTGCCGGGGGCATCAATGTTCAACATCACATAATGTGCTTTGCGGTTTTTTTGAATTTTGTAAGCCAGGGTGCGCAGACCCCAGGTTTCGGTTTTGGTCACCTTGCCGTCATTTTCTTCGACAATTTTGGTGGCCGCTTCTGCGAGGCCGTCAACCTGAGCTTGGCTCAAATCTTGGCGCGCAAGAAACACGTGCTCGTATTGAGCCATAGTCACTTCCTTTGTTTCCACCGATCGCTGACGCCGCGCATTGCGAAACGCCCCTCCGGCTTTCTGCTTTCCCGAAAGAGCGAATCTCTAACGGAAGCGGGGCCATTACCGATGATGCGCGCAAAAGGCAAGCCATACTGGCGCGAATCAGATGACGCCGGACCCGCGCATCGAATAATGGCCGTTCATACCGATGATGATATGGTCATGCACATTGATACCAAGCCGCTTCCCCGCCTCGATAATGTCACGGGTAAGTGCAATGTCCTGCCGCGACGGCGCGCAATCGCCGCTAGGGTGGTTGTGGACAAGGATCAGCGCGGCGCTGCCAAGGTCAATGGCGCGGCGAATGACCTCACGGGTATATATGGCCGCCTGATCGATCGACCCTTCGCTGACCAGATCATCGCGGATCAGGCGATTCTTGCTGTTCAAATGGAGCACCCGCACCCGCTCGCGCGTCATATGTGCCATATCGGCGCGCAGATAATCGAGCAGGGATTGCCAGCTGGACAATATGGGCTGTTCGCGAACCGGCTCGCTGAGCAGGCGTTTGGCCGCGACCTGCACCACCTTAAGCGCCGCTGCGCTGGTTTCGCCCATGCCGGGTTGCTTGACCAGACTGTCGGCTTCGGCGGTCAGGACGCCCGCCAGGCTGCCGTATGTCTCGATAAGCTGCTTAGCCAGTGGCTTCATATCCCGGCGCGGTATGGCCAACGCAAGGAGGTATTCAATCAGTTCATGATCCTGCAACGCCTCATCGCGTCCTTCCAGCAACCGGCGGCGCAGTCGTTCGCGGTGACCGACCCCATGATGCGGCTTTCCTTTCGGCGTGCGGGCTTCATGCGATTCTGATGAGGCGAACAGGCTTTCGATGTCGTCACGCATGCTGGGGCCACTTATCCTTTAGTAGGGGATAAGTGTATGCTGCCGCTGTTCCTTATGTCTGTCAATCGGTTGAAGGCGGGTAGTCATGATTGCGCAGCGCGGCGTTTTTTCGCAATTTTCGGCGCGCACTCTTCGTAATGTCAAGGTGATATTGGGGGTGGGAATTACGGTCACTTCGCGCCCTACGATTTCGAATTGCTGTGCTGCAGCATAGCGGTTGACTTGCCCCCGTGCCTTTCCTAAAGGGAGCGCGCCTTGGCGGGCTGGACAGGCCGCCTTGTCACCAAGAATATGGCTGCTAGGGTCCATTGAGCCGACGCCGCCAAATTAGAGGTGCCAAGATGTCTGATGAAAAGCCCGACCGGACCTTACTCGATGAGGACAAGCGCATCGATACGCTGCAACAGCGGATTGATAGTGCTAGCCACAAAGAGGCCGAAAGGACCAAAATACGCGGCGGGGAAGTGGACGGCAATTACCGTCTTGGCAACCGGGTGTTGGCGGATCTTTTGGGAGGTATCGGCGGCGGAGCGTTAATCGGCTGGGTTCTTGATCGGCTGTTTGGCACTTCCCCATGGGCGTTGTTGGTGTTCCTATTCCTCGGAATAGCGGTCGCCTTCAGAAATATTATCAGGATGGCAAGCAGCAGTTCCGAAAAACAGGAACCTTAAGCACCATACTTGCGACACAATGCCTATACGGCACAACTGATTTGGTCAGGGGCGAACCACAGTGGCAGGCGAATCCGGCAAAATTGATCCTATGCACCAATTTGAGGTGCAAACCCTGTTCGAAGGCTTCACCATCGGCGGGCAACAGATCGCGTTCACCAACAGCGCCATGTTCCTGGTTGCGGGCTTCGTTGTCCTTTGGGCCTTTATGGCTGGCGGCATGAAGCAGCAATTGGTGCCCGGCCGCTGGCAAGTGATGGTTGAGGGCTTTACCGGTTTCATCGACGACATGGTCACCGCCAATATCGGACCAGAGGGCAAGAAATACGCGCCCTATGTGTTCTCGTTGTTCATGTTCATTTTGTTTGCCAACCTGCTGGGCCTTTTGCCACTTGGTCTTGTTGGCCTACACCCGTTCACGACGACCAGCCATTTCACCATTACCGGCGTGCTTGCGATGATGAGTTTTGCGATCGTGCTGATCGTTGGCTTTTGGAAGCACGGCTTTCATTTCTTCAGCCTTTTCGTGCCGCACGGTACCCCGTTGCCGATGATCCCATTGCTGTTCGTCGTCGAGTTGATGAGCTTCCTCATCCGCCCGTTCAGCCTTGCGTTGCGGTTGTTCGTTGCTATGACCGCTGGGCACATACTGCTAAAGGTTCTGGGCGGATTTGTGATCAATTCGGCCAATGCCGGTGCGGGCATTGGCTTGTTCGTCGGCATTCCCTCTTTCATCCTGATGGTCGGGATCAGCGCGCTTGAATTGCTGGTCGCGGGCATTCAGGCCTATGTTTTTGCCTTGTTGACATCATTGTATATCAATGACGCGGAAAACCTTCACTAAGCAATATTTATCAACCCTTTCATACCCTAAGGAGTATTATCATGGACGCAGAAGCAGCAAAATTATTGGGCGCAGGCCTTGGCGCGATCGGTTGCGGTTTGGCCGCTATGGGCGTGGGCAATGTTTTCGCCGCGTTCTTGGAAGGCGCATTGCGCAATCCATCGGCTGCTGACGGCCAGCAAGGGCGTTTGTTCATCGGCTTCGCGGCTGCTGAGCTTTTGGGCCTGCTGTCGTTCGTTGTTGCCATGATTTTGGTATTCGTTGCCTAAATCATGACTGCGGCCCGATGCGGCCGTTTGTATTAAATAGCGCGGGGCGGTTGGCCGTCCCGCCGCTTATATACCATCACTCCACCTATAGACGGGAATAGGGCCTATGCCTCAAATTTCTCAAATTGCGGCCACCTATGCCAGCCAGCTTTTTTGGCTGCTGCTGACGTTTGGTCTGACCTATTTTATTGTCGGGCGGATGATGTACCCTAAAGTACAAGGGACGGTTGAGGCGCGTGATAAAAAGATCAGCAATGATCTGGAAATCGCCCGCGCTGCGAATGCATCTGCTGATGAGGCTGAAGAAGCCTACCGCATCAAAATCAACAATGATCGCGCTTCCGCGCAGTCGTTGGTTGCGGAGGCGAAAGCCAACGCCGCGAAAGAGGCAGAGCAAAAACTTGCCGCTGTCGATGTTGAGGTGGCTGCGAAAATCGCTGCTGCCGAAGCCGAGCTTGCGGTGCAGCGCGCGGCCGCCATGGTTGAGGTCGAAAAGGCCGCGACCGAAGCAACACAGGATATTGTGCTGCAACTATCGGGAGCAACCGTTACGGAGGCTGCGGCCGCCGAGCTCGTAAAGGCGGAGTTGGCCCATGCTTGAGACACAGACCAAGACCGACGGTCATGCGACACCCGCCGCAACGCCGTCCGCGACAACGCATGAGGGCGCCCACGATGGTGCGGCGACTACGGAACATTACGAGGACCCTGCTGCGCTTGGCCTGACCGGTACCGCCTGGGTGTCGTTGGCAATGTTTGTCTTTCTAGGCATTCTGGTTTGGAAAAAAGTTCCAGCCTTGATTGCTAAATCGCTCGACGCCAAAATTGATGGCATCCGTGCGCAATTGGCTGAGGCCGAACAGTTGCGCAAGGAAGCCGAAGAGTTGCGCGACAGCTATGCCCGCAAATTGTCCGATGCCGACGGTGAAGCC
>JBGSOJ010000077.1:0-2572 GCA_041739175.1 Sphingomonadaceae bacterium | reverse complement strand
CGGCGGTGGACGCGGGCGTGGCGGCGGCATGATGGGCCGTTCGGGTGGCGGACAGCCGGGACGCTTTTTCGTCAACCTTAGCTACCAATATCAATTGGTGGATCAAATCGATATTGCAACGGGAGTGCCGACGCTTGACCTCCTTAATGGCGACGCAACGGGCAACGGCGGGACGCGGCGGCATAGCGCCAATTTGGAGGGCGGGGTTTTCTATAAGGGCAAGGGCCTGCGCATTTCGGGCCGCTATACCGGCGGCAGCCGCGTCGACGGCGATGCGTTAACCGGCAGCACGGGGCTGGATTTTGGCGAACTGGCGACGCTCGATTTGCGCTTTTTCGTCAATCTGGAGGAAGGTGTCAATCTCGCCAAAGCGGTTCCGTTCTTTAAAGGCTCGCGGATTGCCATTGGTGTCGACAATGTTTTTGACAGCTATCAGCGGGTCACCGATGATAGCGGCCTGACACCAATCGGGTTTCAGCGCGGCTATGTTGACCCGGTCGGCCGGTTTATCGAACTGGATTTCCGTAAGCGGTTCTAGGCGCCTAACCTTTGCACTCCGCCGCGTGCCGCTATGACACGCTGGCGCGGGCAGTAGGCGGGCCGTCCCGTATTGGCGCAGTTTTGTGCGGGGTTAACCTTTTGTTGACCTTGGGTGGCGGCACAATGGCGCGCATCATCCGGGCATGGTTTCCCGCCTTGCCCTATTGCCGATGCTGCTGATGGTAACGCCCCTCTGTGCCGAGGATCAGCCAAAGCCGTCCCCCGCCGCGTCCGCAAGGGCCGAGGTCAGCGTGACAATATTGCGCGGCGAAGAAATCCGACCGTTGCCGCGCGTGACGCGGACGCAATCGGACACTATCCCTCCGCCGCCGCCCGACCGGCAGTACGCCACCATCGCCAAGGACCAAATCCGCATCGATTTTTATTGAGCGCCGACGCCCGCTTTCAGCGCGTGACAATTTTCTGGTAACCGGTGTCATAAACCCTTGAACGCCCCCACGCCCTATGCCACACTGCGCGCCATAGGAGAGTGATATGTTCAGATATGCAATGCGGGTCGTGGCGCTTTTGGCGGTATGCGCCTTACCTTTAATGGCGCAACCCAGCAAGGCGACGGTTTTGGTCGAAGGGCCCTATACCGCCTTCCCCGGCGCTGTCGGCCCAGCGGCGGTGACGCAAGGGGGCAGGGGCGGGCGCATCATCCGCGTGACGACGCTTGCCGCCGACGGTGAGGGTTCGCTGAAAGCCGCTTTGGAGGCCGACGGCCCGCGCATCATCGTGTTTGAGGTCGGCGGTGTCATCGACATGGGGCGGCAATCGCTCAGCATCACGAACCCCTATGTGACGATTGCGGGGCAAACCGCCCCCGGCCCCGGCATTACCCTGATCAAAACCGGCATTGATGTCCGCACCCACGATGTCGTGATCCGCCACATCCGCGTCTATACCGGCGCGGACGGGCAGGCAAAACGCAGCGGGTGGGAGGCGGACGCCATCTCCACCGTCGCCGCGCACAATGTCATCATCGACCATTGCACCTTCATCTGGGGCGTCGATGAGAATATGAGCGCCTCCGGCCCGCGCTTTACTGGCGACACCGTGGAAGAATGGCGGCGCGGGACCAGCCACAACATCACCTTTTCCAACAACCTCGCCGCCGAAGGTTTGGCGGATAGCAGCCATCCAAAGGGCGAGCATAGCAAAGGCTCCCTCATACACGATAACGCTACCGGTATTGTATTCTATCGCAACGTCTGGGCGCATAATGTGGAGCGCAGCCCCTTGTTCAAGGGCGGCGCGCAGGGGGTGATGATCAATAACCTTATCTACAATCCCGGCCACCGCGCGGTGCATTATAATTTGATGCATCTGGAGTGGGTCGGCCACCCCTATGTCACCGGCGAAGTCACCGCCATCGGCAATGTCATGCGCGGCGGCAATGACACGGCCGAGCGCCTGCCATTCTTCATGCTGGGCGGGGACGGCGATGTGAAATTCTATGCGAAGGACAATCTGGTCGTTGACCGGCATGGCGAGCCATTGCCGCTGACGGGGCGTTATGGTGAGACGCGGGCGAAGATTATCATGGCCAAGAAGCCGATGGCGCCGTTGGCGGGCTACAATATCCTGCCGTCGCGTGATGTCGAGACCAGCGTGCTGTATACCGCGGGCGCACGGCCATGGGCGCGCGATGGGGAGGAAATCCGCATCCTGTTCTTCGTCGCTGAAGGTCGCGGCGAAATTATCGATGATGAAAGCGAGGTCAGCGCCTATCCTGTGGTGAAGGACGCGGTGCGCGCGCCGTTTGTGGAGAGCGATTGGGACTTGGCGACGATGGAGCCTTGGAGCGGCCTCTACCCCGGCCAAACGGCAGAGAAAAAGGCGCAGGAGCATCTGAGCGTGCGCGATGCGCAAATGCGGGGGCAATAGGATGCGCGCCGCTTTGGTCCTACTCGCGCCGCTGTTGCTCGCCAATACGCCGACAAGTGCTCCGCCGATGGTCGTCATTGATGAAGTGGACACAGTGCGCGACGAACCGCCGCCGCACGGCGCCATCGGCATGAGCACCGCT
>JBGSOJ010000068.1:0-6168 GCA_041739175.1 Sphingomonadaceae bacterium | reverse complement strand
ACCTTCTGCGCCTGCGTATAATAAGCGTCGTAGAAACCGGCGCTCAAAACATAGGTGCCGATCATAATCCGGCGGCGCACTTCGGGGCCGAAACCGGCGGCGCGGGTGGCGGCGTACATGTCTTGCAGGCCAGCGCCTTCTGGTAATTCACGCAACCCATAGCGCACGCCATCATAGCGCGCGAGGTTGGACGACGCCTCCGCCGGCGCGACAATATAATAGGCGGGCAACGCATATTTTGTGTGGGGCAGCGAAATATCGACGATTTCCGCGCCCGCATCCTTCAGCCATGCCTTGCCCTGCTCCCAGCTTGCCTCGATTTCATCGTCCATACCATCGACGCGATATTCCTTGGGAATGCCGACCTTCTTGCCGCGCAGGTCGGCGTTCAACGCCGCCTCCCAATTGGGCACGGGCAGGTTGAGGCTGGTCGAATCCTTCGCATCGAAACCCGCCATCGCATCCAACATGATCGCGCAATCGGTGACGGTGCGCGCCATGGGTCCGGCTTGGTCAAGCGACGAGGCAAACGCGATGATGCCCCAACGCGAACAACGGCCATAGGTCGGCTTAATCCCGCTAATCCCCGTGAACGCAGCTGGTTGGCGGATCGAGCCGCCGGTGTCGGTGCCGGTTGCCGCCGCGACAATGCGCGCCGCGACTGCCGAGGACGAGCCGCCGGATGAACCACCTGGTGCGAGGGGCGAAGTGTCCCCTTCCCGCCGCCACGGGTTGATGACGTTGCCAAATGCGCTGGTTTCATTCGAACTGCCCATGGCGAATTGGTCAAGGTTCAACTTGCCCAGCATCGTGCAACCCGCGTCCCACAATTTACCGGAAACGGTCGATTCATATTCGGGTTTGAAGCCCTCAAGAATGTGGCTGGCGGCCGTCGTTTGCACGCCCTGGGTAGCGAACAAGTCCTTCATGCCAAGCGGCACGCCCGCCATATTGCCGAGAGTTTCGCCCGCGGCGCGTTTCGCATCGACGGCCTTGGCTTGCTCCAACGCTTGCTCCGGCGTGGTGACGACGAAGGCGTTCAGTTCGCTGGCTTCCGCCACGCGTGCGTTGAACACGGTCGTGACTTCTTGCGCCGTAAAGTCGCCCTTGGTCACGCCATCGCGGATGTCTTTGACGGTCATTTCGCTAAATTCGGTCATATTTCGAACCTGTTATTCGGGAGAATTGAGATTGGGTGAGAAGGCGCGCGCCTATTCAATAACTTTCGGCACGCCAAAGAAAGCGCCCTGCCGCGCGGGCGCATTGGCGAGTGCTTTCTCCCGCACATTGCCATCAGTCACCACATCTTCACGCAGGCGAAGCGTGTTCGGAATAACCGCCGCCATTGGCGCAACGGACGAAGTATCCACCTCTTCCAATTGCTCAACAAAGCCCAAAATCTTGTTGAGTTCCGGCGCCAAAGCGGCCGCATCTTCCTCGCTCATCGCGATGCGCGCGAGGCGGGCAATTTTCTGGACTTCCTGTGTGGTAACAGCCATATCGGCCCCTATATGCTTATCGTTCCGGTGATCATTCACCCATGGGTATGCCGTTAAGGGATAGGCAAAGGCTTGGCAAGGGTGCGGCACCTTTGCAACGCAGGATTAGGGTCAAGAATGGCGCGCAAATTTTTATATGTCGTTGCGGCGATCATCGTTTTGGTGCTGGCTGGAGCATTCGTTCTCAGGCTTTACGCCGATGAAATTAGCCAGGCGGTCTTTGTTCCCGCCGTCGCGTTTGAGGAAAAAGCGCCCCTCAAAAAGGGAATTTACGACGATGCCGGCATGTGGCTGGCGCGCGGCAACGGCGGTGATCAGGCGATGGTCCAGTTTGTGCCGCGCGGCTTTACCGCCGGCGGCGAAGATCCGCTTAATGCCGCTGTTTTCTTTGTCCACCCCACCAGCTATTTGGCGACGGACCATTGGAATGCACCACTCGATGATGGGGAGTCGTTGGGACGGGCGCAGCTTTTCGTTCGTTCCATGGCATCACCGTTTGCGCGCGCTGGCGAGGTGTGGGCACCCAAATATCGGCAGGCGGCGTTTGGCTCCTTCCTCACTGATAAGCCGGAGGGGCAGATGGCGATTGCTGCCGCCTATCAGGATGTCGAACAAGCCTTCGATGCCTTCCTTGCCGAAGTACCGCCGTCGCGTCCCATTGTGCTGGCGGGGCACAGCCAAGGGTCGTTGCACTTGCTGCACCTGCTGAAAGACCGCGTTGCGGGCAAGCCCTTGGCCAAGCGCATTGTCGCCGTATACGCCATTGGCTGGCCCATCGATATCGCCGCCGACCTGCCCGCCTTGGGCTTGCCAGCCTGCGCCGGGCCGGACCAAACCGGATGCGTGTTCACATACTCCAGCTTTGCGATCACCCCCGATTATTCGACCGTGGTTAAGACATTTGAGGCGCAGCCGGGATTGACGGGGCAACCGCGCTCTGGTGGTGCGTATCTGTGCACCAACCCGATCAGTGGCGGGCTACCCGGCGATCAGCCCATGGCGGCCAATTTGGGTACCGTCGTCCCCGACGACGACCTAAAAAATGGAACGATCCAACCCGGCCTCATCCCGGCACGCTGTGACGAAAAAGGGTTCCTGATTATCGGCGAACCGCCAGAGCTTGGTCCCTATGTGCTGCCCGGAAACAATTATCATGTGTATGACATTCCCTTGTTTTGGGCAAATCTGCGTGCAGATGTGGCGCGCCGTGTAAAGGCATGGAAATAGGCTTGGGCACACTGACACAGGATGTGCAGGAATTTGCCGCCGCGTTGCCGGACGGCGGCGCAGCGGGCGGCGTTTTGCTTGGCCTGGATGTGGGCACAAAGACTATTGGCACGGCGCTGTGTGATGCGCGGTGGAGCTTCGCTTCCCCGGCCCCGCTGATCCGGCGGACGAAGTTTTCGAAGGATGTGCTGGCTTTGGCGGACGTGCGCGATAGCCGCGCCACGGTGGGATTGGTCATCGGACTACCGCTAAACCTCGACGGCACCGACAGCCCGCGCACACAATCCACCCGCGCCTTTGCCCGCAATATGATAATGTGGGGTTTGCCGATTTTGTTATGGGATGAACGATGGTCCACCATGGCGGTGGAGCGCGAAATGATCGCGGCGGATATGAGCCGAGGCAAGCGCGCAGAACGGATAGATAGTGCGGCGGCGGCGTATATTTTGCAGGGCGCGTTGGATGCTTTGACGCGGGGTTAACTATTGCGGCCTTAAGGGTTGAGGATGGCAGTTAACGGATTCGAAGCGCTCGTGCGCATTTACTTTCAAGCCAATGGGTTCTTCACATTGGAAAACGTGGATTACCATATCAATCCAACCGCGAAAATTCCATCGGATTACCTGCATGGCCCAAGTGAAATTGATTTGATCGCAATCAAGCCAAAAGGTCAAAAAATTGAAGCATGCGTAGTCAACGCCAAAGGGCATGGGGACGGATTAAACATTGCAGATGCCATATGCGCCATAAATGAAGGCGGTGAAATTCATGGACGCGATGCGCGTAAAGCATTTCGGGAACTTGCCTTTTCTCCATGGGGTGGAGCCTTGAAAACCTGCGTATATCAAAAGACAGGTTGCACTGAATTTACGCACATCACAGCTTGCATAAAAGCGGTTGGCAACATTTCAGACTGGGAAAGTCAATCGCAGTTTCAAAGTCGGATAAAAGGGTCAAAGCTTAAGCTATTACAATCTCATGAAATCATCGGATTTCTAGCTACCAATATGGAAAAAATTCATCGGCGTGCTCCTGAAATTCTTGGTGCGATAACTGATATGAATCCCAATCTCAGAACAATCACGAAAAAAGCCGCCTCCGGATAGGGAGGCGGCTCTTTTTCTAACCATCAATACTCAAGCGTAACGCTTAATCGTCGCCGGTGATGAAGCTGGGCAGACCGCCGCCTTCGTTGCGATCCGAACGCTCACGACGCGGGCCACGGACACCGTCACCATCACGGCGCGGGCCACGATCACCGCCACCATCACGGCCCCCATCTCTTCTGGGACCGCGATCACCTCCGCCATCACGGCGAGGACCACGGTCACCGCGTGGGCCACGATCTTCACGAGGCTCGCGTGGGGGACGGGTGTCCTCCAACTCAGCGCCGGTTTCCTGGTCAACGACGCGCATCGACAGGCGGACCTTCCCGCGCGGGTCGATTTCCAGAACCTTGACCTTTACCTCTTGGCCTTCGGAGACAACGTCGGTTGGCTTCTCAACGCGCTCATTGCGCATTTCGGAGACGTGGACGAGGCCGTCTTTGCCGCCCATGAAGTTCACGAACGCGCCGAAATCGACGATGTTCACAACCTTACCGTCGTAGATTTTGCCCACTTCGGCTTCCTCGACAATGCCGAGAATCCATTTGCGAGCGGCCTCAATCTGCGCCGTGTCGGACGAGCTGATTTTGATCAGGCCTTCGTCATCAATGTCCACCTTCGCGCCGGTTTCAGCAACGATTTCGCGGATGACTTTACCGCCGGTGCCGATGATGTCGCGGATCTTCGCCTTATCGATTTGCAAGGTTTCGATGCGCGGGGCATTGGCCGACAGTTCGGTGCGGGCAGCACCCAAAGTCTTGGTCATTTCACCCAAGATATGAGCGCGGCCTTCCTTCGCCTGACGCAAGGCGACTTCAAAGATTTCGCGCGTGATGCCCGCAACCTTGATGTCCATTTGCATTGTGGTGATGCCGTTTTCGGTCCCTGCCACCTTGAAATCCATGTCGCCAAGGTGATCTTCATCGCCCAGAATGTCGGACAGAACAGCAAACTCGCTGCCTTCCAAAATCAGGCCCATGGCGATGCCGGATACGGGCGATGTGATTGGAACGCCTGCGTCCATCATCGACAAACAGCCACCGCAGACAGTCGCCATCGACGACGAACCGTTGGATTCGGTGATGTCGGACAGGATGCGGATGGTGTACGGGAACTCGTCCTTGCTTGGCAGCACGGGGTGCAATGCACGCCATGCCAGCTTGCCATGGCCGATTTCGCGGCGACCGGGAGCGCCGAAACGGCCCACTTCGCCAACCGAATAAGGCGGGAAGTTATAGTGCAACATGAAGTTGTTGTATGACAAACCATCCAAGCCATCGACCATTTGCTCCGCGTCTTTCGTGCCGAGCGTGGTGGTGCAAATCGCCTGCGTCTCGCCGCGGGTGAACAGCGCCGAACCGTGGGTGCGGGGCAGGAAGCCGACGATGGCTTCGATTTGGCGCACTTCGTCAACCTTCCGGCCATCGATACGCGCGCCGTCTTTCAGGATGGCTTGGCGAACGATTTCGGCTTCCAGCTTCTTCATCACTTTGCCCGCAACCATTTGCGTTTGCGGAGTTTCATCGGCAAAGGCCGCCTTCGCCTTTGCACGCGCTTCATTCAGTGCGTTGGAACGCGCCGATTTGTCGGTGGTTTTATAGGCCGCCGCAATATCCGCGCCGATCAGGTCTTTCAACGTCGCCTTCATGTCGGCGGTGTTGTCGGACAGGTCCACTTCCCATGGATCCTTCGCCGCTTTTTCGGCCAGATCGATGATCGCGTTGATGACTTTCTTGATTTCGTTATGCGCGAACAGGACGGCGCCCAGCATTTCGTCCTCGGTCAGCTCTTTGGCTTCCGATTCGACCATCATCACGGCATTGCCAGTGGCGGCAACGGTGAGGTCCAATCGGCCCTCGGCCACTTCGGCCATATTGGGGTTCAATTGATATTCGCCATCCTTAAAACCAACGCGCGCCGCGCCGATTGGGCCCATGAAGGGAACCCCGGAAATGGTCAGCGCCGCCGACGCCGCGATCATTGCAACGATGTCGGGTTCAGTCTCACCATCGTACGAAAGAACCTGCGCGATGCAGTTGATTTCATTGTAGAACCCCTCGGGGAACAACGGACGAATAGGACGGTCGATCAGGCGGGAAACCAACGTTTCCTTTTCCGTCGCGCCGCGTTCACGCTTAAAAAAGCCACCGGGGATACGGCCGGCGGCGGAATATTTTTCCTGATAATGGACGGTCAGGGGGAAGAAATCTTGACCCTCTTTCACCGATTTGGCGGCGGTTACGGCGCACAAAACGACGGTGTCGCCATAAGTGGCCAGCACTGCGCCATCCGCTTGGCGGGCAATACGGCCGGTTTCCAGAGTGAGGGTTTTTCCG
>JBGSOJ010000043.1:0-1782 GCA_041739175.1 Sphingomonadaceae bacterium | reverse complement strand
CCAGCCGCCGGTGCCCGCCGAATCGACCTCTATGGCGACCCCCCGCGCCGCCGCCGCCGCCCGCACCGCCCCTTCCGCCATCGGTGATCGGCAGATATTGCCCAAACAGACCAATAATATCTTTTGCATTGCGCGCCCCCTCGCTTATCCTCTTTCCTTATCTCACGGTTTATGTCAAACGTGAACCGGTATTCAAGTTTAAAAAGCGCGTCCCGTTCCAATCAACGGTTTGGTGGCGACGATATGGAGAGTGGTGCTTTTTTATGGCAAACAACAATTCCGGTATGGCCGAGGAAATGGAAATCTCCGCTGGCGTTCCTTTGGGCGATGTGGACACCAACGCCCCGATTGAAAAGGCATCGCGCGCGGCATGGATTGGCCTGTTCGTGCTGGTCATTGTCTATGTGCTGAACTTCGTTGACCGCAATATCCTATCGATCTTGGCGGAGGATATTAAGGCCGATTTGCAAATTGGTGACGATCAATTGGGCTTTCTCTACGGCACCGCCTTTGGCGTGTTTTATGCTTTGTTTGGCATTCCCTTGGGCAAATTGGCGGACAATTGGCACCGCGTCCGCTTGCTGGCGACGGGGTTGACCTTGTGGTCATTAATGACCGCCTTTTCCGGCTTTGCCAAGAATTTCGGGATGCTCAGCGTCGCGCGGATTGGCGTTGGCGTGGGGGAGGCAACGGCGGGGCCGGCGGCCTATTCGCTGATTTCTGACTGGTTTCCAAAGAAATTGCGCGGCACCGCGCTCGCCATTTATTCATCCGGCCTGTACATCGGCGGTGGCGTGTCGCTCTTGATCGGCGGCCTGATTGTCAAGAATTGGGAAGCGGCATTCCCCACCGACGCGCCGATGGGGCTTGCTGGATGGCAAGCGGCATTTATCATCGTCGGCCTGCCCGGCGTGGTGTTGGCGTTGATCGTGCTCATGTTGAAAGAGCCTGTTCGCGGGCTTGCCGATGGCATCCGGACGCAAACTGACCCGCACCCTTTCCGCCTGTTCGGGCGGGAGCTGATGAATATCCTGCCTCCGCTCACCCTCATCGGCGCGGCGAAGCGCGGCGCGGGCGGCTTGGCCTTCAACCTTGCGGGCGCGGCATTGTTTGCGGCGATTGCCTATGGCCTGATTTTGGTGACCGGCAGCGTGCCGCAGTGGATTGCCGTGGGCATCGGTTTCTACGCGGTGTTCAGCTGGGCAACCGATTTGAAGCACCGCGATTTGCCGACCTTTGTGCTGATATGGAAGAACCCCGCGTTTTTGACCAGCGCCATTGGTTACGGCATGGTTGCCTTCGCGGCCTATGCGACCAGTTTCTGGGCAGCGCCTTATGCCATTCGCGAATTGGGGGCGGACAAGGCGATTGTCGGCCTGTGGATTGGCGGCCCCGGCGCGGTTGCGGGCTTCTTGGGCGTGATTTTCGGCGGCTGGCTCAGCGACCGGCTGCGCGCGCGGTTTGATGCGGGGCGGATTATCGTTATCGCGATTTCGCTGGTCGTGCCCGCGATCCCGCTTGTGCTGGCGGTGCAAACCGAAAGCCAGACGGCCTATTATGTGTTGATGTTCCTATCGTCGATCTTCTCCAGCATGGGCGTAGGGTCGGCGGCGGCGCAGACGCAAGATTTGGTCTTACCGCGGATGCGCGGCGTCGCGGCGGCGACATTCTTTGTCGCCACGACGCTCATCGGCCTTGCCATGGGGCCGTATTTGGTCGGGCAGGTCAGCAAAATGTCGGGCGACGACCTTGGCGTTGGCTTGCTGTCGTTGCTGGTCGCGG
>JBGSOJ010000014.1:0-8580 GCA_041739175.1 Sphingomonadaceae bacterium | reverse complement strand
AGGGGGAAGAAATCTTGACCCTCTTTCACCGATTTGGCGGCGGTTACGGCGCACAAAACGACGGTGTCGCCATAAGTGGCCAGCACTGCGCCATCCGCTTGGCGGGCAATACGGCCGGTTTCCAGAGTGAGGGTTTTTCCGCCCCATTCCAGTGATACAGTTTTAACATCAAACATAGATTTTCCTTTATCCCGCCTGCCCTATGCAATGCGGGGCCTCTTATCCGGGCAATCCGTCCCGGTCCGGGTGGAGCGCTTTTGGCCCCATGGGCTGTCCCGCCGAATGCGGGATGGCCCTTACACAAAGGGGCGATAGCATGATTGCCTCGCCCCAAAAGGAAAACGGCCCCCGAAGGAGGCCGCCGTCCAAGTGATTATTTACGAAGACCCAGCTTCGCAATCAGGTCCGCATAGCGACCATGATCTTTTTTCTTTAGATAGTCGAGCAAGCTGCGACGCTTGTTAACCATCGCCAAAAGACCGCGGCGGCTGTGGTTGTCCTTGTGATTTTCTTTAAAGTGACTGGTCAGGTTGTTAATGCGTTCGGTCAGGATCGCGACCTGTACTTCGGGCGAACCGGTGTCACCTTCGGTGCGTGCGTGTTCTTGAATAATTTCGGTTTTGCGTTCAGCGGCAACAGTCATTCGTCTTCCTTCGCGACATCATGTGTAAGATTAAAGCCTCGTTCGACGCGGGCGTGACCACCCTCGACTTGCATCAACGCGACAGGTGTCTCATCGACACTGCGCGCCCAATACAGCCCATCGGAAAGGCTTTCCCGGTTGAGTATTCGTCCTTGCCGGACCTGAATGACTTCATCGGGGGTGAGGCGAAAAACCGGGATGTCGGCCAGTCCCGCCTCTAAAGGCAATAATAAGCCTTCGATGGGCGCGCCTTGGCCGATTTGGTTGAGTTTGTCCAGTGAAATCGATTGGGACAGGTCGAATGGCCCGGCCTTGGTGCGGCGCAGCATGGTCACATGGCCGACAGTCCCGCACGCAAGGGCAATGTCACGCGCGAGCGATCGGATATAGGTGCCTTTGGATACGTGGGCGGTGAGGGTTATGCTCTCCAAAACCTCTTTCCCATTCCTCGCCCCTTGGGGGAGAGGATAGCAAGGCTTAGGCCCTTGGGCCTTAGCCGCGCTTGGTGAGGGGGGCGTGCGTTCGGAGGTCAGCGCCCCCTCACCTGTCTGCGCTAATTCGCTTTGCTCATAAGCCTCGGCGTCCTCTCCCCCTATGGGTGAGGATAGATGCAGCGCAAACACCTCCACCGTCCGCGTCGGCATATCCACGACCTCGCCCGCCCGCGCACGGGCATAAGCGCGTTGGCCGTCGATTTTGATGGCAGAATAGGCGGGCGGGATTTGGTCAATCGCTCCGGTAAAGCGGGGCAGAACGGCGTCAATCTGCGCCAAAGTGGGACGCACATCACTTGTCGCGACCACCTCACCCTCGGCGTCCAGCCCGTCGGTCTCCACACCGAACGCCAAGGTGAAATCGTATATCTTATCCGCCTCCAACAACCGCCCCGTCAGCTTGGTCGCCTCCCCCAAAGCAATCGGCAACACCCCCTCGGCCAAGGGGTCCAATGTGCCGCCATGCCCGACCTTTGGCCCGTCACGCAATTTGCCGAGCAAGCCCGCATCGCGCAAATTGCGCTTCACCGCGCTCACCGCCTGGGTGGAACCAAGGCCGGGCGGTTTGTTGAGGATGATCCAGCCGTGTGGCCCTTTGCTCACGCCCATTCTTCTTTCAAAATAGCATAGCACGCGGTGTCGCGGACATATCCGGTCCAAGTCCGACGGTTGCGCCGCATGATGCCTTCCAGCTTGAAGCCCAGTTTCTCACACGCCGCCATCGACCTTTTGTTGCGCGTATCGACGGTAAACTCCACGCGCCAAAAGCCGCAAGCAAAGGCGTGCTCGATCATCATCCGCTTCATGGCCGCATTAATTCCGCACCCACGCGCATCGGGTTGCAGATAGGTTCCGCCAATCATCACTGTGCCATTCTCCGGCGAGGGGTGGATGTAGCTCGTCGTCCCCACGACCTCCTCCCCCCGAAAAACGGCAAAATGCGTCCACCCCTCCCCGCCATGAAAAGCGGCCAATTGCGCCTCCGCATCGGGGTCGTTCAGGTTGACGGGGTAGATGTCCCAGATTTCGGTGTCTTTGGCGAAAGTCGCCTTCAGCGCCGGATAAATTGCCGCCGTCACAGGTTTCAGCGTGATGTCGCCGTTGGTTAGCTCTTGTCTCAAATCAGTCATTTATGGTCAACTCATGAAAATGGGAAGCGTCGCATATTCAATCCATTGACCGCCATCTCGGCGAAATGCAACGATTTGCCCCGACTTTGCCATGCCACCGCAGCACGTTCGGAATTCTTCGACGAAAGCCCAATCACCAGAGATTTTTGGCACTGAAAACGCAATCACCTCATTACATGATGGCGGCTGAGTTCCTGTAGGAAGATCGCCCGCAATCCAATCAGGTCTTTTCCCAACAATTTGCGAAGGCAGCGTTGTTCGTGCACTCTGAATAGCAGCATATAATTCTCTAGACGCATCAGGCTCTACAACCGTCCCTGTCTTGTGCAGGAACCAATCCGTTTCGTCGGCTTGGATTTCATAGTTCCATTGTTCGTCACCATATAAATTTGGATCGACACAATCCACAGTGCCGGACCAATTTTCGGTGAGTTCGATCAATATTGCACGGCTGGCAATGCTATCTTGCTCCTGCGGAATCGATTTTGCGCAGCTATTGACCACTATGCCAGCGGATATCAAAACAGCAAGGTGCAGCTTAATCATCGCGCCGCCTCCACTCTCTCAACAAAATGCTTGCGGCACATGGCGACATAGAGGTCATTGCCGCCGATTTCGGTTTGCGCGCCCTCTACCACCGCACGGCCCAACGCGTCCACGCGCATGTTCATTGTCGCCTTGCGCCCACATTCGCATACGGCTTTCAGTTCAACGAGGCTGTCGGCGAGGCCAAGCAATGCCGCTGACCCCGGGAACAACTCCCCCTGAAAATCGGTGCGCAGGCCATAGCAAAGCACCGGAATACCCGACTTGTCGGCAATTGCGGCGCATTGCCACACCTGCTCCTTGCTCAAAAACTGCGCCTCATCGATTAGGACGCAAGCCAAAGGCGTCTCCTCATGACGCGCGTCGACATGCGCGCGGATGTCGGTGTCCGCTTGAAACCGGTGCGCATCGGCGGCCAACCCAATCCGGCTGCTGATCGCGCCAAAGCCGGGACGGTTGTCGATGGCGGCTGTCCATAACATGACGTTCATGCCGCGCTCGCCATAGTTAAAAGCCGCCTGCAAAAGGTTGGACGATTTGCCCGCATTCATGCTGGCGTAATAAAAATATAGCTTTGCCATAGGCCTGCCATAGCGGCGGATGGGCCAAATGGGAAAGACCCGATTTATCCGGCTTGCAGCTTTGCGTGGTTGTCGCCAAGATTGCAGAGACAAGCCATCGTTATGGAGACCCTGATGCGTATCGCCGCCGCTGTAATGATCGTAATGCTCGTAGGAACCACCACCGCATTGAATGCCGCCACAGATGTCCGCTACAAAATCGAAAGTTCCAGCACCGCGGTCGCCAAGGTCCCGTTTCTTGGCCTTGCCAGCAAAAGCGCGAGGTTCGATGCCATTTCTGGCCGCGTCAGCTTTACGCCGACAAATATGAGTACATTGGACATCAATGTCGCAATTGACGCCAGCAAGCTGAAGGCGGGCGATGGCGTCACGTTGAAACGGCTTAAGGGCAAGGATTTCTTTTGGGTCGAAAAATACCCGACGGTGACGTTCATTGGCAAAAAGCTGACCATGAAAACCGCGACCACCGGAACGGTATCGGGCGATTTGACCGCACGCGGTGTAACCAAGCCGGTCAATATGGCCGTCACTTTTTCGCAAGCCCCCACGCTGGCAAAGGGGACCGAACGCTTTACCCTATCGGGGCAAACCACCATAAACCGGAAGGATTTCGGCATGACCGCCTATTCCGGGATCGTTGGCAAGAATGTAAAAATCACATTGAATGCAAAATTGGTCGGCGTATGAACCGCTGCCTCACCGCAATTCACGGCAGATAAGCACAAGCGTTGGCTCAATAAAGCGCACATAAGACGGAGGTTTGAGTATGACAAATCTGACACCGACCGCAGCGGATGATGCCCCGCAAACGGGTGTATTGAAATGGATTGAGCGAGTGGGCAATGCCCTGCCCGATCCGGTGGTTTTGTTCTTTTGGTTGATTGTCTTCTTGGTCGGCGTGTCGGTGTTCGGCGCATGGCTTGGCTGGTCCGCCGTCCATCCGACCGAGTTGGAGGCCGATGGCAAAGCGAAAATCATCGCCGCCACCAGCCTGCTGAGCGCGGAGAATATCGCCAAATTCTGGGTCGAAATGCCCAAGACATTTACGCATTTCCACCCGCTTGGCTATGTGCTCGTCGTGATGATGGGCGCGGGTGTGGCGGAGGCTTCCGGCCTGTTCGGAACGGCCATGCGCGCGGGCGTTAAGAACGCGCCGAAGGTGTTGCTAACACCGATCGTTGCAATGGTCGCGATGATAGGCAATTTGGCCGCCGATGCCGCCTATGTTGTGCTTATTCCGTTGGCGGGCATATTGTATCATGCCGTCGGGCGTCACCCGATAGCGGGCATAGCCGCCGCCTTTGCGGGCGTTTCCGGCGGGTTCAGCGCGAACCTTTTTCCCGGGCAGCTCGACGCTTTGTTGTTCGGCATCACCCAATCCGCAGTCGATACGGTGTTCACGGGGTGGCAAGCGAATATCGCCGGAAACTGGTATTTTATCGTGGCGATGACATTCTTCTTTCTGCCGGTCATTTGGTTCGTCACCGACCGCGTGGTTGAACCGCGCCTTGGCGTATATCGCGCCGAGGGCGATGCGGAAATGGACAGCGGAGGCGTCTCCGCCGAATTGACGGGTGAAGAGCGCAAGGGATTGCGCCATGCCGGCCTTGCCATGCTGTTCGTTGTTGGCCTTTGGGCGCTATTCACTTGGGGGCCGGGCACGCCGCTGATTGATGAAACCGCATCGCCGGAGGCGCAGATGACGCCCTTTTATAAGTCTTTGGTCGCGGCCTTCTTCTTGCTCTTTTTACTCGGCGGTTGGGCCTATGGCCGCGCGGTTGGCGTTATCAACAACCACCGCGACCTAGTCAAAATGATGAGCGATTCGATGGCGACGATGGCCTATTATCTTGTCCTCGCCTTCGCCGCCGCGCATTTCGTGGCGATGTTTGGTTGGTCGAACCTTGGCCTTATTATCGCCGTGCATGGCGCTGATGTGTTGCAGTCCATGAACCTGCCCGCCCCCGTGTTGCTTGCCGTGATTGTGATGTTCACCGCTGTGCTCAACCTGTTCGTGGGGTCGGCGAGTGCGAAATGGGCGTTGCTCGCGCCCGTTTTGGTCCCGATGTTGATGCTGCTCGGCATCTCGCCGGAAATGACCACGGCGGCCTATCGCGTCGGCGACAGCGCCACCAATATCATCACGCCGTTGATGGTCTATTTCCCGCTGATCCTAGTGTTCTGCCAAAAATGGCAGAAGGATTTCGGCCTTGGCAGTTTGGCGGCAACTATGTTGCCCTATTCGATGTGGCTGCTAGGCGTCGGCGTGCTTATGACATTGGGCTGGGTGGCATTGGATGTGCCCTTAGGGCCAAATGCAGGCGTGTTTTACGAACTGCCCGTGAAGCCGCAATAGGCGCTTGGGGCGGGGGAGCAATCCTCCGCCCTTATTCCCCGGCCACATCCGGTTCCGCATCACCGTCAATATCGCGCAGCACCTTGGGTTGATTGAGCAGCTTATTGATATGGCTGCCCTCATCAAAGCTATCGTCGGCAAGGAATTTCAGCTTCGCCGCATATTTGGTTTTCATGCGGCTTGCTACCTCGCGTTGCAGGAACGCCGTGTTGGTACGCAGCGCCTTTAGCACTGCCTCCTCATCCTTGCCGAGCAATGGCTTGATGAAGGCCGTAGCATGCCGCAAATCGGGCGACATGCGCACTTCGGTCACGGTAATCACATGCTTGGCCAGCAGATCATCATGCACCTCCCCACGCGCGAGGAGTTCGGACAGAATATGCCGCACTTGTTCGCCCACGCGTAGCACGCGGATGGAGGGGCCTTGGGGATGCTCCAGTTTACTCATGGCTAGGCGCCTTTATATTGAGGCGAAAAGGCGGGAGGAGCAATTCCCTCCCCACCCCATCACAACACGCGTTCGCGTTCCTCAACCTCGAACACCTCCAGCATATCGCCGGCTTTGATGTCGTTGGTGTCGGAGAGGACCACGCCGCATTCCATACCGGCGCGCACTTCTTCCGCCGCATCCTTGAACCGGCGCAGCGAAGCAATCGTGGTTTTCGACACGATAACATCGTCGCGGGTAAGACGAGCATGCAGGCCCTTTTTGATCGAACCTTCCGTGACCAGCAAACCGGCCGCCTTATCGCGCTTGCCCGATTTGAAGACATCTTTGACCTCGGCACGACCGACAACGGTTTCGATGATTTCTGGACCCAATTCGCCCGCCATTTCTTTGGCGATATCCTCAGTCAGATGATAAATCACATCGAAGTATTTGAAGCGGACCTTCTCATGCGCCGCAATCGCGCGCGCCTTGGCATTGGGACGAACATTAAAGCCAATGATCGGCGCGCCGCTAGCCTGTGCCAAAGTCACATCGCCCTCGGTAATCGCGCCAACGCCGCTTTGCAGAACGCGGACGCGGATTTCGTCGTTCGACAAATTGGTGAGTGCATTAACAATCGCCTCCGTCGATCCCTGCACATCGGCGCGGATGACAACGGGATATTCAATCGCCTTATCATCCTTGGCGGTGAACATGTTCTCCAGCGTCACCGGCGCACTGGTGGTGCGTTTCGCCCGTGCGGTTTCGGCGCGGTAGGTGGCGACTTCGCGCGCGCGCGCCTCGTTTTCGACGACCGTAAGAATATCACCAGCGGATGGCACACCGGATAGGCCAAGCACCTCGACCGGTTGCGACGGCGTTGCTTCGGCAACTTGCTGCCCCTTGTCATTGACCAATGCGCGCACTTTACCCGTATGCTCGCCGACAACAAAGATATCGCCGCGTTTCAGCGTACCGCGTTTGATAAGCACCGTGGCAACGGCGCCGCGACCCTTATCCAATTGCGCCTCAACCACTACGGCCTCGGCATCGCGGTCGGGGTTAGCGGTCAATTCCATAACTTCCGCTTGCAACGCCAATTTCTCGAGCAATTCGTCGAGGTTGAGTTTCTTCAATGCCGAAACTTCTACATCCTGAACTTCGCCGCCCATTTGTTCGACCACGACTTCGTGTTCCAGCAAGCGTTCGCGCACCTTCTGCGGGTTTGCGCCTTCCTTGTCGATCTTGTTGATCGCAATGATGAGCGGCACACCAGCGGCCTTGCTGTGCTTAATCGCCTCAATCGTTTGCGGCATTAACCCATCATCGGCAGCAACGACCAGGATCACAATATCCGTCACCATCGCGCCGCGTTGGCGCATTTCGGTGAAGGCGGCGTGGCCCGGTGTATCGAGGAAGGTCACCAATTGACCATCCTTCGTCTTAACCTGATATGCGCCGATATGTTGTGTAATGCCGCCAGCCTCTCCGGCCTGCACATTCGCACCGCGCAGCGCATCGAGCAAGCTGGTCTTGCCATGGTCGACGTGGCCCATGACAGTGACCACTGGCGGACGCGGTTTTTGCGTTTCGGGTGCATCGACATCATCGCTGGCGACGATTTCGACATCGGAATCGGAGACACGCTTAATGGTGTGGCCAAATTCCTCGACCAGCAATTCGGCGGTGTCCTGATCAATCGCTTCGTTGATCGTAACGGGCATGTCCATTTTAAACAAAGCCTTGACCAGATCCGCGCCCTTTTCGGCCATACGGTTGGCGAGTTCCTGCACCGTGATGACTTCGGGGACGATAACTTCGCGACTTTGCTTTGGCTGCGCCTCGCGGCGACGACCGCCCAATTGCGACCGCTTTTCCTTTTCGCGCGCGCGCTTTAGGGCGGCGAGTGAGCGGGCGCGGGCGCCATCGTCGCCATCCATTGCGCGATTGACCGACAATTTGCCCGATTGGCGGCGCTCATTCTGGCCGTCCTTTTTGCGGGGTTCTTCGATGGGCTTTTTCTTGGCGTCGACGCGCTCTTTTTCTTTAATTTCTTTTGGTGCGGCGGGGGCTGTGGTTGCCGCTGGCGCAGGCCTCTTGGGACTTTCCACCGGCGTAAATCGGCGTGGTGGAGGCGTAACCGCGCTTGCTGGAGCTACATCGGCAGGCTGTTCCGCAATGGCTACGGTGGGCGTTTCCGCAGGTGCCTCGGCCTCGACCGGAGCGGTTTCCGTACCCGCAATTTCGGCCTCAATCTGCGCCTTTTGTTCGGCGCGCAGGCGTTCGTTTTCCTGCTGACGCACGCGCTCTTCTTCCTCCCGGCGGCGGGCCTCCTCGGAGGATGCAAGGCGCGCTTCTTCGGCTTCACGCAGCAGGCGGGCCTGCATTTCCTTGCGCGCC
>JBGSOJ010000001.1:0-5980 GCA_041739175.1 Sphingomonadaceae bacterium | reverse complement strand
CGGCGGCGCGGCGGGCGAACGTGCCGCATGACATTGCATTGGTCACGGAGCGCGGCGCGTTTTTGTCCGGTCATTCCGTACGGGTTAGGGTGCAGGCTTTGTCGCTTCTCAAACAAAAGGGCGTGACCATCCATTATGGCCGTGCGGTCGGGGAAACGGACGGCGTGCGCTTGTCGGATGGGCGCATCTTGAACGCAGACTATGTCATCGCCGCCACGGGAAGCCGCGCGCCCGACTGGCTGGCGGCATCGGGACTGGCGACGGATACAAACGGATTTGTCAGCATCGGCGCCGATTTGCGCAGCATCTCCCACCCCCATATCTTTGCCGCCGGAGACATTGTGCAGCGCGCCGATCGCCCCCTCCCCCGCTCCGGCGTCCATGCGGTGAAGGCGGGGCCAGTGTTGGCGGCGAACGTCATCGCGGCAGTCGATGGCGGTTCGTTCAAAACCTATGACCCGCCCGACAAAACGCTCTACCTGCTGGCCAGCGGCGATGGGCGTGCGTTATTGTCTTATGGCAGATGGGCCGCCTTTGGCCGCGCCTATTGGTGGATCAAACGCCGCATCGACACGCGCTTTATCCGGCGCTATGCTCGCCTTGCGCGGGGGGATGCATGACGGCACGGACTATTATAACGGCCATGTTCAGCGGCAAGGTCGCCGCCAATGCCGTGCGGGTTGCCTTGGTCGTGGGCAGCGTGCTGAATGCCATCAACCAAGGGGCCGGCATTTGGCATGGGGATGGCGTGGAATGGGGCAAGTTCGCGCTCAATTATGCCGTCCCGTTTCTGGTGTCCAGCTATAGCGCGGCAAAGATCGCGGTGGGCGCGGCGGACGCAACTTCTGGGGGAGACGAACTATGAGCGGGGGCATTTGGGCGAAAACAGAATTTCTCTCCGCCCGCAACATGGCGTTGGCAACCGTCCTGATAGCGCTGCTCATCGCCATGTCGGTGATATTCTGGCCCAGCGAAACCGCGCCCGCCGCTATTGATGCGCGCATGGCCAAAATGGATGGCCTGTTCGCCGCCATTCCCGATTGGGCCCAAAAATGGATGTCGTTCCAACATTATGTCTTCGCGGGCAGCCTGTGGTTCGCGCTTTGGCATAAGGAGGCGCGGGTCTATTTGCTCGCCATCATCCTAAGTCATGTGATTTCCTTTGCAGAGATATTCCACGCACCCATCGACCGTTTGGGCCTTGGCTTGGTCAGCCTGAACCATTTCGTATGGTTACCTGCCCTTGCGTTGTTCATTCGCAGTTGGTGGCAGATTAACAAAAACACGCCCTTTGGCCTGTGGACGATGGTGGCACTATTTCAGCTCTGTTTCTCGCTGATTTTCGACGTGCGCGATGGCCTGATCTACATCGCCGTGTCTCGTTCATAATGTCGAAATAATCGGCGGCGTGTAACCTTTATAGGCGCTCGAACGAATAACATGCATAGCGCTTGAACTGGCGCGATCAAAAAGGGCGGACCCGTTGAAGAAAATTCTTATTATTCTGCTGGCGATGCTGGCCATTGCCTTGGCCGTACATTTCGATGTGGCAGAGCAATTGACGCTGGACAATTTAAAGGCGCGGCAGGGGGAGTTTGCCGCCTTTTACGCCGAAAATCCCGTAGCGGTCATTGGCGGATTTTTCTTGGCTTATGTCGCGTTGACGGCGGTGTCCTTTCCGGGCGCGGCGTTGCTGACGTTGGCGGCGGGAGCGATTTTTGGCGTTGTTTTCGGGACCATCATAGTCTCCTTCGCCTCCACCATTGGCGCAACCTTAGCCTTTTGGGGCGCGCGATTCCTGTTCCGCGACACGGTGCAGGCGCGGTTCGGCGGGCGGCTGAAACCCATCAACGATGGCATCGCGAAGGAGGGTGGGTTTTACCTCTTCTCCCTCCGCCTTGTGCCAATCTTCCCATTCTTCCTAGTCAATCTGGCGATGGGCCTTACCCGAATTCGCACATGGACCTATTTTTGGGTCAGTCAAGTGGGGATGTTCATCGGCACGATTGTCTATGTGAATGCGGGGACGCAATTGGCGCAGATTGGCAGCCTGTCCGATGTCGCCTCGCCCGGATTGCTCGCATCCTTTGCCGCATTGGGCCTGCTGCCGTGGATTGGTAAATGGATAATGAGCATGATAAAAAGCCGCAAAGTTTATGCCCGCTGGACAAAGCCACGCAGCTTTAACCGCAATATGGTCGTCATTGGCGGCGGCGCGGCGGGGCTGGTTTCCGCCTATATCGCCGCGACAGTGAAGGCGAAGGTGACTTTGGTTGAGGCCAATAAAATGGGTGGCGATTGCCTGAACTATGGCTGCGTCCCATCCAAGGCCCTCATCAAAAGCGCGAAGGTCGCGGACCAAATGCGCCATGCCGATACCTATGGCCTGACGCCCGCTGAGCCGCAGTTTGATTTCAAGGCAGTGATGGCCCGTGTGCACGACGTCATCGCCGCGATTGAGCCGCATGACAGCGTGGAGCGTTATACGCGTTTGGGCGTCGATGTGGTGCAGGGCTATGCCAAAATTATCGACCCGTGGACTGTGGAGATTGCCCGCAATGATGGCGGGGTGCAGCGCCTTACAACGCGCTCGATTGTGATTGCGGCGGGTGCGGCTCCACTTGTGCCGCCGTTGCCGGGGTTGGAGGATAGCGGCTATCTGACCAGCGATACTTTGTGGGAAGAATTCGCCAAACTCGAAAATATCCCGCGTCGCATAACTGTATTGGGTGGCGGGCCGATTGGGTGTGAATTGAGCCAAGCCTTTGCCCGATTGGACGCAGAGGTATCGCAGGTAGAAATGGGACCGCGCCTTCTCCCGCGTGAGGATGCCGACGTGGCCGAAGTCGCCTTGGCTGCGCAAAAAGCAGCAGGCGTGTGTGTGCTAACGGGGCATATGGCGCTGCGTTTTGAAACGGCGGCAGGCGAACGCACCCTTATCATGGAACATGACGGCGCGGAAATTGCCCTTCCCTATGACGCCATTATCATCGCGGTGGGGCGAAAGGCGCGATTGTCCGGCTACGGCCTAGAGGATTTGGGCGTGGACACCGACCGCACGGTGGTGACCGATGACTATCTCGCCACCGTCTATCCCAACATCTTTGCAGCCGGAGACGTCGCCGGACCCTATCAGTTCACGCATACGGCGGCGCATCAGGCATGGTATGCCGCCGTAAACGCACTGTTCGGGCAATTCCGCAAGTTTAAGGCGGACTACCGCGTTATCCCATGGACGACGTTCCTGGACCCCGAAATCGCGCGCGTCGGCCTGAATGAGCAAGAGGCAAAGGAGCAGGGCGTGGCGTATGAAATCGTCACCTACCCCATGGATGACCTTGACCGCGCGATTGCCGAAAGCGCGACGGCGGGCTTTGTGAAAGTGCTCACCCAACCCGGAAAGGACCGGATTTTGGGTGTCACCATCGTTGGGCATAATGCGGGCGAATTGCTCGCCGAATATGTGCTCGCCATGAAGCATGGTTTGGGGTTGAACAAAATCCTCGGCACCATCCACACCTATCCGACAATGGCGGAGGCGAATAAATATGCCGCCGGTGAATGGAAACGCGCGCATAAGCCAGACGGTTTGCTGCGATGGGTGGAACGCTATCACACATGGCGTCGCGGGTAATTTTTTTGAGTTTCGGAGTTTGAATTTGTCATATTTTTATAGGTTCGCGCCAATTCCTGCCATCGCATTGATGGCCGTTTCTTCCCCTGCAATGGCGCAACAGGCGGGCTTGCAAATCGCCGTGGTGGAGGAGGAAACCGGCGCGCCAGTCGCGGATGCCGAGGTCGTGGTGGATAGCGCCGCCATTGGTTACTCGCGCACGCTCACCACCGATGCGCAGGGTATGGCGCGACTGGACGGATTAAGCACGGCGGGCGACTATCGTGTAACGGTGCAGCCAACGGGTGGGGCGCAAGCGGTCGCCGCGCCGCCCGTCACCCTCCGCGCCAATTTTTCGGGCAGCGTGACGGTACGGGTATCCCGCGCCTCCACCGATATCGTCGTGACCGGTTCGCGCGCGGTGACGGGTATCAACACGCAGAACGCCGAAGTCTCCGCCTCGCTCAGCGCTGCGGAACTCACCGCTTTGCCCATCGAAGGGCGCGATGTCATTGGCTCGCTCATCCGTCTGCCCAATGTCGTACCTTCAACGGGGTTCTTCCCCGAAGCGCCGTCCATCTCAATCAACGGCTCCAACGGGTTGGATAGCCAATATTTGATCGACGGGTTGGACAATAATGAGAATTTCTTGGGCGGCATCAAATTCCCGGTACCCTTGGGCTTCACCCAAAATGTGACGGTGCTCACCAACAGCTATTCGGTCGAATATGGCCGCACGGCGAATGGCATCGTCAGCTATACGACACCATCCGGTGGTAATGACAGCAAGGGCGAAGTCTATGCACTCGTCCGTCCGGGAAGGCCATTGGACTCCGCCTCCGCTTTCCCGCGCCGTGACTTGTCGGGCAATGCGGTGGGCGAGAGTTTTGAGCGGTATCAGGCGGGCGGCAGCCTGTCGGGCGCATTGGTGAAGGATCAAACCTTCTTCGCCGCCAACCTAGAATACACCCGCGACCGCAATGAGCAGATCGTTGACGCGCCCGCCCTTGGCGTGGTGGACACAGTAACGGGGCGGAACGAGTTCATCCTCGGCTCGCTGCGTCTGGACCATCGGTTCACCGATGAGTGGACGCTCTCCCTGCGCGGCAATATCGGGCGGGTGAGCATTGACAGGCCGGGCGGCGGCCTTGGCGGCGGCAATGTCACTTTCCCCAGCGCAGGGTCGGAGCAACGCCGCGACAGCACGCTGATCGCCGCCTCGGCCAGCTTTTCCGGCGATGTGTGGAGTTACAACGGCGCGCTGCAATATGGCCGGTTCGATTGGAACTACGCCCTGCCCGCGGGGACAGATGGGCCGCAAGTGACCATACAGGGACCGGACGGCCTCACCATTGGCGTCGTCAGCCACCCCGGCTTTGCCTTCGATAGCACTGAGCAAAGCTGGCAAACCGCCCACCGTTTACGGCGCAGTTTCGGCGCGCATAGCCTAAGCATCGGGGGCGATGTGATTGTCTCCGACTTTGCCCTGTTTGGCGGCGGCAATCCCGATGGCAATTACACCGTGCGTTTGACCGAGTCGCAACGATTGGCATTGGTGAGCAACGGCGCTGGGTTGGATTTAAGCGCGGCCGATGTGCTTGCCCTCAACCCGCAACTTATCAATTATGCCGTCGAATTGCGTCCCGCGAGTTTCGGCACCGAGCAAACGCAAATCGCGCTTTATGTTGAGGATGCATGGCAGGTATCGCCCAAGCTCACCGCCACTCTCGGCGTGCGATGGGATTATGACAGCCTGACCGGTAAAGGCGCTGGCGACGGCGACTATGATAACTTTGCGCCGCGTCTGTCGCTCAATTTCCGTCCCGATGCGCGCTCGTCGTTGCGGTTCGGCGCGGGGATATTTTATGGCAAATTGTCCTATGCCGTGGTGTCTGATGCGATGCAACGCAACACAACTGCGCCGGGGTTTTTGACGCAATTGGGGCAGTTGCAGGGGCTGGGCCTGATCCCCGCCGGGGTGGATTTGGGTGCGATCACCTTTGACGGTAACATCACCGCGACGCCGAATTGCGCGAGCGTTGCGACCTGCCCTACACCGGCACAGGTGCAAAACCTACGCGATACGGCCCGCATTGGCGAAGGACGGATTTTAAGCGCGACGGGTTATGACAGCCCGTGGGCGTTGCAATTGTCGGCGGGTTATCAATATCAGGCCAGCGACACACTGACCCTTGGCGTGGATGTGATTTACAGCCAGTCGCACAATTTGCCCCGCCTGCGCGATTTGAATGCGCCCGCGCCGTTCACGCCCAATGCCGCCAATCTGACGCCCGCCAACATCGCCGCCCTGCGCGCGCTGCCCGACAATGCGGCGCGCTTTGCATTGGCGCAATCGCTCGGCCTCGT